>JALOMZ010000009.1 GCA_025455205.1 Chitinophagaceae bacterium
GCAACAACCGCTTGGCACGGGTCGCCCCTGTTGTACCGCGCAGCGTCCCACGAATGATGCTCTGCCAGTTGTTGCAAACACCAAATACAGCGTAAACGCACCCTTTCTGGAATTTGGATTTTCCCCTTTGGAATTTGGCATTTCCCTACAGGTTCTTCACCTTTTCCCAGATCTCCGGAATGCGTTTGATCCACACCAATTCGCGGCGCTTGATGCCGGCTTCCTCGGCAGGATACCCGAAATAGGTTTTGCCACCGGCCAGTGATGAAGGCACACCACTCTGGGCCAGCACACTGGCGCCATCGCCAATGGTGAGCGTTTTGCTTACCCCTACCTGTCCCCACAGGTTCACGCCGTTGCCAATGGTGGTGGCGCCTGCAATACCCACCTGTGCGGCAATGATGCAGTTGCGGCCTATCACCACGTCATGGCCCACCTGCACCAGGTTGTCTATCTTGGTGCCCTGCCCTACAATGGTATCGTGGGTAACGCCTTTGTCGATGCAGCAGTTGGCGCCAATCTCCACATCATCTTCCAGTATCACGCGCCCGCAGCTCTTCATCTTTTTATACCATACGGCCCGGTCGCGCTTGCTGTTGTAATAGAAGGCATCGGCGCCCAGTGTGGTGCCGGCATGTACAATCACATTATCGCCAATCACCGTATGATCATAAATGGTAACATGCGGATGGATGACGCAGTTTTTGCCAATGGTAACATGGTGGCCGATGAACACACCCGGACTGATGATGCTGTTCTCCCCGATCAATGCCGTTTCGCTGATCATGCCGGTGGCCGGCACAAAGGGCCTGAAATGCTCCACGATCTTCAGGTAAGCTTCAAAAGGCTGTTCACATACCAGCAAAGTCTTGCCATAGCGTTCCTCCACTTCCTTGTTGATGATGATGAAGGAGGCGGCGCTCTTCAGGCAGGTATCGTAATACTTGGGATGGTCAACAAAGCAGAGACATTGTACCGATACCGGTTGCGGAAACTTCATGGGAGAATATTTTGTCAAAAGTAGAGCATATCTCAACAGTGCGGGGCATTGAATAAATTCCAGAATACCGGGGAGACACATATCCCTTTAGTCCCCATTATAATGTATGCGTTGCTGTAATGTGTTGCTGGTACTTTGTCTTCACCTTTACGGTTAAGCCACGCCGGGGAGATGGGTGCAGCCTGCGGTGCATGCTGTTTTGGTTTCGTGCTTTAGCTTTCGCCTGCAGCGTTGCAAAGCCGCCATAATTAGAACACCGCATACACGTATGCTCCGTAAAGACGTCGGCTTACGCTGCATGCAGTACCATTCTCTGATATGTGTTACACGATAGCTGTAAGACAGAAAAAAATCCCGGTCATCCCCCTGCATCGCATGTCAATTCATTCCTATCTTCACCCTCTTCATCGCCTAAGATGTCTTGCCTTCTGATGGTGTAATTCACAATGATGTGGAAATTGTGAATAACTATGCGCTTCCAAATTTTTACATCCCAGCTTTTGTTAGCTAATATTGTGCAGGGAATTACTTATCCCAGTACTTACTAACCCATTGTTGGAAAATCCCCCGAGTCATCGGGGGATTTCCTTTTGAGATACTTTCCTCCGGTGCAATGTTGGGTCAGCCGCGGCATCCGGAAATTACAGCGCATACAGTTCGCTTTCATTCATTGCATTTCTGCTAAATTTGAAACGATGGCACCGGAACCAGCCGGTATGCCTTCATCCATAACATACAGCGGCATGAAACCCAACAGGATCATATTGGTGCGGCACGGCGAGTCGGAGGGGAACCTGGACCGCAATACCTATGCAGAGAAGCAGGACTACAAGCTGTTGCTTACGCCGCTGGGTGAACAGCAGGCCGATGAAGCCGGCAAAAAACTGAAGGCGGTGATTGGCGATGAACGTATTCTTTTCTATGTGTCGCCCCTGTGGCGCACGCGCATGACCTTTGAACATATTGCCAAGCATTTTAATCCCGACCACTACCGATGGAAGGAAGACCCGCGTTTGCGTGAACAGGAGTGGGGACATTTCCGCGACCTGAAAGCCAACATCCAGATCGACGCGGAGCGCAACCGCTTCGGCACTTTTTATTACCGCATCAAGGACGGGGAAAGCTGCGCCGATGTATACGACAGGGTGAGCGATTTCATGCACAGCATGTACCGCGATTTTGAGAAGAACTATTTCCCGCAGAATGCGGTGATCGTAAGTCATGGTATGACCATCCGCCTCTTTTTGATGCGATGGTTTCACTGGACGGTGGAGGAGTTTGAAACCCTGCGCAACCCGCGAAATGCTGAGATGATCTACATGGAGCAGAATACGGTAACCGGCAAGTACCACCTGGTAACGGAGCTGAAACGCAAGAACATTCCGCCCGATGACCAGTATACCTGGAGCATACTCGGCGGACACCGTCCGGCATAGCAGCGCCTGCTTTTGGTTTTCCCTGCGTCTAATGTGTGCGAGCATTCACCTTCTAATATTTTCCGGCGCATGTATACAAATTCCTTGCTGAAGGCTGCGGCCTTCTTCCTGTTGCTGTTTGCTATGGGCCCTGTTGCCATAGCGCAGCCCACTGCTTCGCAAACCATCCTCAAGCAGCAGGCACTGACCGGCCTGCAGGCGGGTTATGATAAGTACAAAAAGACAGCCCTGCAGATCTGGGGCTATGCCGAACTGGGCTACAAGGAAACCCAAAGCAGCGCCCTGCTGCAGCAGCAACTCAAAGACAATGGCTTTGTGGTGGAAGCGGGAGTGGCAGGTATCCCCACGGCATTTGTAGCTACCTATGGCAGCGGCAAGCCGGTGATTGGCATACTGGCGGAGTATGATGCCCTGCCGGGCCTGGCACAGGAAGCGGTGCCGGAAAAGAAATCCATTGCCGGACAGAAGGGAGGACATGGCTGCGGACACCATCTCTTTGGCGTGGCATCGGTAGCAGCAGGTATTGAGATCAAGAAGCTGATCGAACAGCGACAATTCAAAGGTACCATCAAGGTGTTTGGCTGTCCGGCTGAAGAAGGCGGCAGTGGCAAAGTGTATATGGTTCGTGCCGGCCTGTTCAGGGATGTGGATGCAGCCATTCACTGGCACCCCGACAACCTGAATGAGGTGACCATGACCAGCGCCCTGGCCAACAAATCGGCCAAGTTCCGCTTTCGCGGCCTGAGCGCCCATGCTTCCATGGCACCTGAAAAGGGACGCTCCAGCCTGGATGCCGTGGAGGCCATGAACTATATGGTGAATATGATGCGCGAACATATTCCGCAGGAAACGCGCATCCACTATGTGATCACCGATGGCGGCAAGGCGCCCAACGTCATACCCGATTATGCCGAAGTCTATTATTATGTGCGCCACCCCAAACGAAGCGAGGTGGTGGCCATTTTTGACCGTGTGGTGAAAGCGGCCGAGGGCGCCGCAACAGGCACCGAAACCCGCATGGAATACGAAGTGATTGGCGGTACGCACGACCTGCTGCTGAACCGCACCCTCGCGGAGGTGATGCAGCAGAACCTGGAGCAGATAGGCGGTTTTACCTATTCACCGGAAGAAGAGGCCTTCGCCAGAAAGATTCAGTCCACTTTCACTTATACCGTACCGGATGTGAAATCCGTATCCAATATCCTGCCGCTCAAGGCCCAGCCCAACGCGGGAGGGGGCAGTACCGATGTGGGCGATGTGAGCTATGTAGTGCCCACCGTGGGCCTCAGCGCCGCTACCTGGGCACCCGGCACCCCGGCCCACAGCTGGCAGGCCGTGGCCTGCGGCGGCACCGAAATAGGTACCAAGGGCATGCTGCTGGCCGCCAAAACCATGGCCCTCACCGCCATTGACCTGTATACCAGTCCGGCCATTATTTCCAAGGCCGCAGAAGAATTACGCCGTAATATTGGCGATTATCAGTACCAGGCACTGCTGGGCAACCGGCCGCCTGCTCTCAACTACCGAGATTAAGGATCGTTCCTGAGAAGCCCGGATTTCAATCCATCAGGAGCACGGCTGCACCTTGTGTGCGGCCGTTTTTCATGGTGCCTGGCCCACCACGCCTCTCTGGAATTTGGTATTTCCCCCTTTGGAATTTTTTCTTCCCTTCTTACCCGTAAAATTTTTCCACCCACCCCGGGGCGGTGCTGCCACGCTGTAAATTGCACCTCTTATGCAGGACATTTTAGCAGGATTGAATGAGCAGCAGCGCGAAGCCGTGGTACATAAAGATGGCCCGCTGATGATTGTGGCCGGAGCCGGCAGTGGTAAAACCAAGGTACTTACCACCCGTATTGCCTACCTCATGGGGCACCACGGCGTGGATGCCTTCAACATACTGGCCCTCACCTTCACCAATAAGGCTGCCGCCGAAATGAAGGAGCGGATCCAGAAACTGCTGGGCAACAGCGAAGCGCGCAACCTGTATATCGGCACCTTCCACAGCGTATTCGCCCGCATCCTGCGCGGGGAAGCCCACCATATTGGCTATCCCAACAACTTCACCATCTACGATACCGACGACAGCCGCAGCGTGATCAAGACCGTGGTGCAGGAGCTGAACCTCGACGACAAGACCTATAAGCCCAACGTGGTGCACAACCGCATCAGTTCCGCAAAAAACGCCCTGATCACGCCGGAAGAATATGCCCAGGACCACCACATCCTGCAGGAAGATGCCCGCCAGAACCGGCCGGCCATGGCCCGCGTATACGATGCCTACTGCAAGCGCTGCTTCAAGAATGGCGCCATGGACTTTGATGACCTGCTGCTGAAGATGTATGAACTGCTGCGCGACTTTCCCGCCGTACTGCATAAATACCAGCACAAGTTCAAATACGTGATGGTAGACGAGTACCAGGATACCAACACCACGCAGTACGCCATCACCAAACTGCTGGCCGCTGCCCACGAGAATATCTGTGTGGTGGGCGATGATGCCCAGAGCATCTACAGCTTCCGCGGCGCCACCATCGAAAACATCCTGCAGTTCCAGAAAGACTACGAAGACGTAAAGGTGGTGAAGCTGGAACGCAACTACCGCAGCACGGCCACCATCCTGAACATCGCCAATGAGGTGATCAGGAACAATAAGAACCAGCTGCCCAAGGAACTGTGGACCGAAGCCGATGCCGGCGACAAGGTGAAGATCGTGCGGGTGATGACCGACAACGATGAAGGCCGCTTTGTGGCCGACGCCATCCAGGAGCAGAAACTGCGCAACCATTTCAGCAACCACGACTTCGCCATCCTCTACCGCACTAATGCCCAGAGCCGGGCCTATGAAGAATGCCTGCGCCGCATGAATATACCTTACCGCATTTATGGTGGTATCAGCTTTTACCAGCGCAAGGAGATCAAAGACTTCCTGGCCTACCTGCGCATTATTGTGAACACGCGTGATGAAGAGGCCCTGAAGCGCATCATCAACTACCCGGCGCGGGGCATCGGCAAAACAAGCATCGAAAAACTGGTGACCGATGCCAACGAGCGCGGCATCAGCATGTGGAAGGCCCTCGAAAATGCCCAGCAGCTGGGCATTCGCGGCGGCAGCCTGGAGAGCATGCAGGCCTTTGTGCAGATGATCAAATACTTCCAGAGCATGCTCAAGCAGAGCACGGCCTACGAAGTGGCCTTTCAGGTGGGTAAGCATACCGGCATTGTGAAGGAACTTTTCAACGACAAGAGCGCCGAAGGCCTGGCCCGCTATGAGAACATACAGGAATTACTGAACTCCATCAAGGAGTGGGTGGATGATGCGGAAAACCGCAGCATGATTGACGACGAAGGGGTGATCCTTGAAACCCCGCCGCCCACAGATATGCCCGCCGCCGCTGACGAAAACAATGGCCTGCTCTTTGGCAATGAGACACCCGCCGATGCAGCACCCTCCGGCACTTCAGCTTCGGTGGCTTCCCTGGGCGCCTACCTGCAGCAGATCACCCTGCTCACCGATGCCGACAACGACAAGGATGAGAACGCCGATGTGGTGAAGCTCATGACCATCCACGCCGCCAAGGGGCTGGAATTTCCCTGCGTGTTTGTAGGCGGTATGGAGGAAAGCCTTTTCCCCAATGCCATGGCCATCAATACCCGCGAGGAGCTGGAAGAAGAGCGGCGCCTGTTTTATGTGGCGGTAACCCGCGCCAAGAGCAAGCTCTGGCTCACCTATGCACAGAGCCGGTACAAATTCGGGCAGATCACGGCCAATGAGCCCAGCCGCTTCCTGGATGAGGTGCCAACGCAATATGCCGATCGTACCATGGCCGGCGGCGGCCTCCGCAACCAAGGCGGCAGCATGAACTTTGGCGGCGGCATGAGCGCCTTCGAAAGATTGCATGGCGGCCGGGGTGGCGTAAGTAGTGGTAACAGTGCTGCGGCGGCAGAAAAACGATATGGCCCCCCGCCCGGTAAAACCGGCGCCAAGCCTTCTTATGTAGGTCCTGCGCAGCCGCCCAAGGTGAAGGAGCACCAGCCCTCGCCCGACTTCGTACCCAGCGACACCAGCAACCTGCAGGTGGGCGACAAAGTGGAACACCAGAAGTTTGGCTTTGGTGTGGTGATCAAAATGGAGGGCGCCTCACACAATCCGATCGCTACGGTCAAGTTCGACCAGAACGGCGAAAAGAAGATCATGCTCAACTATGCCAAGCTGCGGATATTCTGAAGCTCGTCAATACCATCCTGGCCGCACGCCACACCATCCGCTTCGCCGGATGGGGCGGTATCTGCTAGGTTTATCCCTGTTCTTGTGCGCCGCAAATACCCAGGCGCAGCCCGACAGCCTGATACAGGTACCCGAATCCTGGGGCTCCAAGGTGATCATCCGGGTTTTTGATCATTACCTGAAGCCCAACAGGGTGGATTCAGGTATTCAGCTCCTGCAGCAAATGTCGGCCGCTTATGGCCGAGAGGGCAAGCCCATTCTTCAGCAGAATGCCTGGGTGTTTGCCCAGGTACTGGCAGGATCCAAAATAGAGGACTTAGAAGCCAAGATCAGCATGCTGGACAAGCAGTCGGCATGGGCGTTGAAAAAGGGCTGGCCCTCCGCTGCAACGCAACTGCAGTTCTTTATAGGCACCGCCTGCTACGACAGCGGACTGAAGGGGAAGGGTTTTGAATACTTGCTGCGTGCGTATGGGAAGCTGGAACAAATGGACCCCGCCAGTATGCCTTTGCTGTATTACTATGCACATCATCTGGCCAGCATATATTATAACCTCGGCGATTTTGAGAACAGTGTTCGCTTCGTTGGTACCTACGAAAACACAGATACCGCGTTGCTGCCGGAAGCTGACCGGTTTGGGTTTCGGAATTCCATGGGCCTGGCCTTCATGCAGCTGAAGAAGTACGACAGTGCCGATGCCTTCCTGGCAAAGGCCCACCACGCTTCCAGTTTGCGGGGCGACACCATGTGGATGGCGCTGATCCATGGCAACCTGGGTGCTTCGTTATGGGAACAGGGCAGGCTGAACGAGGCATTGCCCCTGCTGCAAAATGATTATGCAACAAGCCTGCAGTATGGTAATCGCAGCAGTGCTGTGAATGCCGGCCTGTTGATGGCCAGGATCTATCTGGCCCGGCAAGAGCTTGCAGCATTGGCGCAGATCATGTCGGCCATTGATACACTCATGCCTTCGGCAGAAAGTGCAGCTACCAGGCAGCAATATTTTGAGCTGAAGTTTCAGCTGGCGCAAAGGCAGGGGCGGTGGCAGCTGGCCGCAGCCATGGCCGACTCCGCCATATGGTACCACTCCTCGGCCGACAAAGACCGCAATAATGCCCTCAGCCTTCGCATACGCAACAAACTGGAAACCGAAAATTACCTGAACAGCATTGCCACCCTGCAGGCACAGAAGGATACCGAGATCATGTTGCGCAATGCCCTGCTGGCCCTGGTGGTAACGGGCACCATGGTGGTGCTGCTGTTTATCAACCGTTACCGGATCAAGAAGCAGAAAGAGGCGGATGCGGCCTACTACGCCAGGCAGATTGCCGAAGACAAATTGCAGCTGGTGAAATCCGAGCTGGATCAGTACACCCTGCGGATGAAGGAGAAAGCCGCCCTCACCCAGCGGCTGCAGGAAGAAATAGAGGCACTGAGGCAGGAGCACCAGCAGGTATCGGCCGAAAGAGAAAACGTACTGCAGCAACTGCTGCAGGCCACCATCCTTACGGAAGAAGACTGGACCACCTTCCGGGAATTGTTCGAGAAAGTGCATCCCGGCTTCCTGGTGCGTCTTCGCCAGACCTTCCCCGACCTTACACCTGCCGAAACCAGGCTGCTGGTACTCACCAAGCTGCAGCTGTCGAACAAAGAGATGACGGCCATGCTGGGCATTGGCTATGATGCCATCAAGAAGACCCGGCAGCGCCTGCGCAAAAAAATTGATCTGCCCGAGGATGGCGGACTGGAAGATCTTATCCAGCAGATCTGACCACCCTTTTCCTGAAACCATTGACTGACAGGCTGTTCTGGCCTGTCCCCCTTTTTGTCCCCGTCTTTTTCAGGGCTTGTCCCCGCTTTTGTCGCCATGCAAAAAACGCATGTAGGTAAAAGCCTGGGCATATTGCGGTCATGTTGCACGATGCGCCGAATAACAACAACAAAGCTTTTCACACCGCAGCATGGATAGCAGCAGTGCTGGTTATCAGCCTGCTGCTTATCCTGCTTATCTGGTGGTATTTTGAATACCGCATTGCGGTTATTGATCAAAAAATAAACTAGCCTACTATCATGAAATTGAAACACCTGATTTACCTGCTGCTGCTGAGTCAGTTTTCCCGGGCCCAGAACATTGGGATTGGTACCACCCAGCCGCAGTCGCCGCTGGATGTAAAAGCTGCTTCAGCCGGCCCATTGATCATGTTAGAAAATACCACGCCGATGGCTGAGACTGCCCTCAGGCTTCGATCTAACTGGCCTTCAGACGGCAGCTCCAACACAACAATTACCCTGGGACTGCAAGAATCAAAATTTAATATTTACGCTAGCGTTCCTCAATATCCGCAATATAAAATCAGTCTCCTCACATTGGCCCCCGTTCAACCAGATAGTTATGCGGGGGGTATCAGAACGGGCATTAACACCTTCAATCCGCAGGCGCCACTGCATGTAAGAGGCAGCGCCACGTCCACCATTGCATCCAATATCACTTTCTTCAATGCCGAAGCTGCCGGCATAAACGGAATAAGGAGTACCCCCAACTGGACCGGCACCGTGGTCGGCTACTTTGAAGGTAATGTGGTAAGCACCATTTCCTTCATTGCTGCCGCCAACAACATATTCTCCGACAAAAGGATCAAGGACATCATCGGCCAATCCAATGGAGCTGAAGATCTGGAGAAACTGCGCCGCATTGCCATCACGCGGTATCGTTACAAAGACAAATGGCAGATGGGTGATGCTGTGCATACCAAGGTCATTGCGCAGCAGGTGAAGGAAGTGTTTCCGGAAGCGGTGTCGCAGATCCGGAACTATGTGGCCGATGTATTGAAGGAAGCACAGGTGCTGCAGCGCCAAAACAATACCACCACCATTGAACTGATGGGTGGTGCCACCCTGAAACCTGGTGTGCGGATCAAGTGCTTCACCCCCACCGGTTCGGAGATATACGCCACGGTGCTGTCTGTACAGGGCAACAACTGCACGCTGGATCAGGCTGTGGAAGCCGACCGCTTATTTGTGTATGGAACCGAAGTGCCCGATTTCCATGTGGTGGATTACGATGCCATCAGCATGCTGAATGTAAGTGCCACGCAGGAGTTGCTGCGCCGGATTGAAGCGCTGGAAAAGGAACTGGAGGCGCTGAAGAAAAAGTAAGCAGACATCAGTTGAGATACATGCCGGTGTGAGGGGGCGGCAGTAATGTCATGCTCCTGAGCCCCCAGCATCCCGTGCCTGCCTCGTTGGTGATGCCGCCTTTGCTCAGGCAGATCATTTGACGCCGGGCCTTAACTTCATCCTGCATTATGAAAAGGATCGGGTTCATTCTATGCTGTCACCTGCTGATCTGGTGTGCGCGGGCACAGCCTGATTCCTTGATGCAGCTAAGCGGAGCAGCCGGCCGGCAGGCACTGGAACAACTGTATGGTTCCTTCGCCAATCCTGATTCACTCCACAAGGGCATTGGGGTATTTGATAAGTTGACGGCGCATTACCGGCAGCAATCGCAGTCGCACATGGAGCAGTCGGCATGGCTCTTCGGTCAGCTGCTGCGTACGCATCAGGCCGCTACAATGGCAGACAAGCAAAAAAGCCTTCAGAAGGCGAGGAAACAAGCGGTTGCCAATGGTTGGCCGGTGGTGGAGGCTGAACTGCAGTTGTACCAGGGGCTCTACTTTTTCGAGGCAGGCGAGAAAGGACCTGGCTTTGAGAACATGCTGCGCGCCTTCGGCAACATGGAGCGCCTGGGTTTCGACAAGCATCCCTGGCTGGCAAAATACAGCGTAGTGCTGGCAAACAGTTATTTCGCCCTGGGTGATATGGAGGGCACGGTGCGCTATGCCCCCTTTTTTGAAAATGCACCTGATGCCTGGAACAAACAAAGTGCCCGATTTTATTTCCGCAATACCATCGGGCTGGCATACCGTGATATGGAGCGCTACGACTCGGCGGCCTGGTTCTTTCAAGAGGCCTATGAATCGGCCCGACTTGCCAGCGACAGTTTCTGGATGGCACTTTCCCTGGGCAACCTGGCCGCTGTGTATTACGATGAGCAACGGTATGCGGAGGCCATTCCTTATTTGCAAACAGATTTTGCCGCCAGCAGGCGATTTGGCCAATGGGGCAGCATGCTCAATGCTGGGCTCATGCTGGCCGACTGCATGGTCAGGACGGGGCGTGTGAACGAGGCCCGCACCATAGCAGCCGTCATCGATTCAATGGCCGGCAAGAGTACAGGAGCCAACACGCTGAAGCTGTGGTACAAACTGCAGTTTGACCTGGCCAAGGCCGATGGGCGAATGGCCGAGGCCTTGCGCTTTGCCGACTCTGCCCTGGTATATCAAAGCAAAGTAGGGAGCAAGCGTAATGCCGATCTTATCAATGCAACACGCAACAAGCTGGAAATGGAAGGCTACCTGCACAGCATTGAAAACCTGCAACAACAAAAAGAAAAAGAGATCCTGCTGCGCAATGCCCTGCTGGCCATCATCCTGTTGAGTACGGTCATTGCTGTGCTGTTCATCAACCGCAGCCGGCTGCGCCGCAACAAACAACTGGCGGAAATGGCCTTTGAAAAACGCATGGCTGATGAAAAGTTGCACCAGCTGAACCACGACCTGGAGCAATTCACCCTGCGCATGAAGGAAAAGACGCTGATGCTGGAGCGTTTTGAGCAGGAGTTGAACCTGCTGAAGCAATCCGGGCAGGCGCAGGCCAGCGAAACAGACAGGGCGATGGAGCAAATGCTGCAGGCCAGCATCCTTACGGAGGAAGAATGGCAGCAATTCCGCGAACTGTTTGAGAAAGTGCATCCCGGTTTCCTGTCGAGGCTCCGGATGAGGCTACCCGACCTGACGCCGGCAGAAACCCGCCTGCTGGTGCTTACCAAACTGCAGCTCAGCAGCAAGGAAATGGCGGCCATGCTGGGCATTGGGTACGAAGCCATCAAGAAAACCCGGCAAAGGTTGCGCAAGAAAATTGACCTGCCGGAAAACGGCGGCCTGGAGGATCTCCTGGAAATGATCTGATGCCCTCCCCAAAACCCCTTCATTCACAAGGATTTGTGATTGTCCACCTTTTTGTCCCCCGTGCTTTTTGCGGGTGTCCCTGCTTTTGTCACCCCTCCCGTAGTGCCCATCTGGTCATTTGCCCTTCATCTTGCAGCCATGCCTGCAAAGGAGCCCAACACAACATCCCGCCACACGTACCAATGGATGGCAGCAGTGCTGTTGATCAGCCTGCTGCTCATCCTGTTTATCTGGTGGTATTTCAGCGCTCGCATTGCAGCCATCGACCATCAACTTCACTAAACCAACCCTATGCGTTTCATTGTATTGCTATCCGGCATGCTGCTCCTGTTCCAATTCACCAGCGCCCAGAATGTGGGCATTGGCACCAACAATCCCCTGGATAAACTTCATGTGGCAGGCGGGATTCTTTCAGACGGCTTAAGGATTGATGGTGGCAGGTACAGTGATATTTTGGCCCAGGTAAATTTCAATCGAGACATTACTGACCAACAACAACTGGTAGCAGATCAGAAAAGTCTGGTGTTAGAAAAATTTGCTACTGCCTGGCAGTCTTTCACCGCGGGTATGTCTGGTGAATTGGTTTCCATTAGCTTCATGCTCAATACTACCATATCCCAGGTCAGATTTACCCTATACACAGGCGAAGGAACAGGCGGCACGCCCTTGTATTCTGCGATACTCTCCCAAGCCATCGACTTAATAAGCACGGGTTTTAGCACCGCCAAAATTTACGGGGTTAGGCTAACCGCCGGACAAAAATATACGTTTGCAATCGGCAACAACACCGGGGAAAGGGAAGTCTTCATTCGAGGCACTGAGAATGATTCTTACCCAGCTGGAAAAAGTAGTTTTGGTGCGGCTGATTTTACTTTTAGAACTATTGTTAACGGCACCGTACCTGGCTTGGTCGTCAAGAATGAGGGGATGGTGGGCATCGGCACCAGTAATCCTGCCAGCCTGCTCGATGTGGCCGGCAACCTGAATGTTTCGGGGAACATTACGCTGGGCGGAACCCTCAATTACAACGGTTCATTTGTCAATGAAAGCCCCATCAGCCTTCCCATGAGCAACGGCTGGGTGAATTATGGTTCAGGCTTTCAGGGGGCCACCTACTACAAGGACCGAAATGGCATTGTGCACCTGGAGGGATTGATCAAGAACGGCACCAGTAATGTGATTGCGGTATTGCCTGCAGGCTACAGGCCGGGGGCTGCCCAGATTTTCATAGGCGTAAATGGATATGCGGGTTTTGCGCGTATCGATGTCAATCCGAATGGTACCGTCAGTGCCGTTGCACCCTATACCAATGGCTATCTGAGTCTCAGCGGTATTACTTTCAGGGCAACCCAATGATGACAGCCTCTGCTGCCCTCTGCTTCAGGGATTCCATTGCTCCACCAGGCGTGCCGCTTCCTGCTCCAGCAATGCAGCTGCCTGTTGCATGCAAAATGCCGGATCGGCGTGTTCAGGGCAGATGGTTCGCACCTGCTTCCATCCTAACCTTTTCCATTCCCTTTCTTCCAGGCCCAGCTGCCCGCAGAGCGCTGCTACAGGAATACCATGGGCCTTGCACAGGGCCTGGATCTTGCCCGGCAACTTGCCCTGCAGGCTCTGCTGGTCAAGCCTGCCTTCACCGGTGATCACCAGTTCGGCTACGGGTAATAGGGGTAAGAAGCCGCTGGCTTCCAGCACCAGTTCTGCCCCGCTTTGCAGGCTTGTGGGAAACCAGGCCATCAGGGAGGCGGCAATACCACCTGCGGCACCCGTACCGGGCACCTGGTCCGGCATCTTTCCGGTGTATATCTGGAGCACCTGTGCATAGTGCCGGAGCCCTGCATCGAGCAGCCTTATCTGATGGGCATCTGCTCCCTTTTGTGCGGCATACACAAAGGCAGCCCCATCTGGACCATATAAGGGGTTGGTTACATCGCAGGCTATGGTAAAGGAGATGGAAGGCAGTACAGGCGGCGGGGCAATATGCGCAACCCTGGCAAGGCTTGCCCCACAGGCAGGCAATGCAGCACCCTGATGATCTGTAAAGCAGAATCCCAGCGCTTCCAAAATTCCCATACCGGCATCATTGCTGGCACTGCCACCCAACCCCAGTACAATGGTTCGCGCACCCCGCTGAATGGCATCGGCTATCAATAAACCCGTGCCATACGTGGAGGCATGCATCACATCGTTTTCATGAGGCCGTAGCCGGGCCAGGCCACTGGCGCTGGCCACTTCAATCACTGCTGTGCCAACCGACGCCTGCCATTCATAATCGGCTGTAATGGGTCTGCCCAAAGCATCTGCTGCATCACAGCGCACTGTCTCAGTATGCAGGTAATGCTTCATCACCGCAGAAAACCCGTCTCCGCCATCGGCCATGGGAAAGGTATGGATTACCGCATGGGGCAGTACCTGCCGGATACCGCGGGCTATGGCATCACAGGCCTCAAATGTGGTGAGGCTGCCTTTGAACTTGTCGGGGGCAACGAGGATGGTCATGCAACGTAAAGCTACTGCATGCTGCCCGGCCATGGCCATTGTTTTCGTTTGAACTGCCCCAGTCCCGCCCGGCTATTGTACCCGGTCTGTTCAATGGCAGACGCCTTGATTACAAACCAGCATGGAATGAAAGGGATGCGGATCCATTGCCGGCAAAGTCATTAGCCGCGCGCATGCTCTGCTGATTGAGCGCATCGCGGTAACGAATGGAATAGCTGGCGGTAATGGATTCACGATGATCATCCTGCACGGGCAGTTGCTTCATCATGCGCCAGGGCTGTTGCATAGACGGGTATTGCCGGAGGGAACGATAGGGCACCAGGGTATCCCAGATCAGGATGGCGGCCCCGGTTTGTTTGTTCACCCTGGCAATGGACATGCGCAATTCTGCTTCAACGCCATCGAAAATAGGAGCGCTGTAATCTTTATCCTGCGCAAAACTGACCGCCACAGTTTTGGTAACCGTTTGCGGAGGAGGCGCAGGCAGTGAATTATCCCTGCTGCAGGATACCAGTAAGGAAATCAGGGCAACCAAAAGGAGTGCAGGTTTCATATGTGAGGTGTTGTTTGTGATGAGATGTAACCACAAAATTGGATGGAGGGTATTTTTGCGCCAATCACATATTCATGTGGAAAAGGGCGATGGCTGCAAAAGCGGTCGTTGGCGAAAATGCCTCGTATGACAATGTCATAAAGTAAATATCTGCAGTTTTCAAGCAGGGAGATCTGCGGGGAATGTTTCCCGCAGATGACGCAGATTTACGCAGATGAACAAGGCGCCGCTTGTTAACTATATGACATTGCACGTATGATTAGTCAAACAAGGAGGGTTTTTCCCGGAGAGAATGCGGAAGAACCATCAGGGGGCTTCCAAAGAAAACAGCCTCCTGCTGCGGGGAGGCTGTTTGTTCCTGAAAAAATTGCTGACCAACGACTTACGAAACGCTTTTTCTGTGTGTGTTGTTGGTGTGTTGCGTGTGTGTGATTTGATAATGCAAACATACAGCGCCATGCCTGGCCGGGCAATCACACGTTCATGTGAAAATGTATGTCAGTCGCTGGGCAGCTGACTGCTTATGAATTCCTGCATGGTGGTGGGTTCCAGGCCAAACTGCTGCACACTCTGGTGGGGCGTAAGCAACTGCGATGCTGTATCCGTCCACAGGCTGAAGCGCATCACGCGTGCCAC
>JALOMZ010000208.1 GCA_025455205.1 Chitinophagaceae bacterium
CCTACCTGGCCGATGATAAACTGAAGGGACGTTTGCCGGGCACCGAAGGATATCAAACGGCAGTGGATTATGTATCTGAACAGTTCAGGGCCATGGGCGTGCAGCCGGGTGGCGACCAGGGATTGTACACCCAGAAGATGATCCTGCGCCGGTCTGTGCTGCAAAACAAAACGGCCACAGCCGTGCTGCTGGATAATGCCGGCAATCGTGATACGCTGGCCTTCCAGGAATTGTATACGCCTGCGCCCCATCCCATGCTGGCCAGCACTTCGGCCGAAGCGCAACTGGTTTTCGCCGGCTACGGGGTGGAGATACCGGGACAGTACAGCGATTACGACGGTATTGATGTGAAGGGCCGGATTGTGGTGCTGGTGGCCGGTGCGCCGCAGGGCCTGCATTCCACCCTCAGCGCCCATTTCTCCAATGTGGGCAATAAGGTACAGGCCGCGGCCGCTAAAGGGGCCGTTGGGGTAGTTTTGATCAATCCCGCTGCCAGGCCTGCTGTTAATCCACAGGCAGCCATACAGGGTACAGTGGCACTGGATCCGGGAAAAACCCAGGCATATGGCCGGGGCTTTACCGGTAACCTGCCGGTGCTGGTGAATGGTACCGGCGCCCTCCTGAACAGGTTGTTCATGGCTTCGGGCAGGAACCTGCCGGAGGTACTGGCCGCCATCCGGAAAAGGCAGCCGTCTTCCTTTGCCCTGCCGTATACATTGTCCGTATCCTATAAAACCAGCCATACCGATTTTGAAAGCTACAATGTGGTGGGGCTGATACCTGGTTCCGACCCTAAGCTGAAGGAGGAATATGTGGTGCATACCGCTCACCTCGACCATGTGGGTGTAGGCCGGGTGGTGAACGGCGATAGTATCTACAATGGCGCGCACGACAATGCATCCGGCGTAGCCTCGCTGCTGGAAATTGCGCGCATATACAAGACTTCAGGCGCCAAGCAGCGTCGATCGGTGCTCATTGTAATGGTGACGGCCGAAGAGATGGGGCTGCTGGGTTCCTCCTATTTTGCGGCCAACCCTACCGTACCCAAAAACAGTATCGTTGCCAATGTGAATACCGATATGCCAACGGTTATTGCACCCCTGCTGTCCATTGTGCCATTGGGTGCTGAGCATTCCAGCCTTATGGGTCATGTGCAGTTTGCCGCCGGCCACCTGGGTCTTTCCATTGAGCAGGATCCGGAGCCATCGGAGAACCGATTTGTGCGGAGCGATCAGTACAGTTTCGTGATGAATGGGATACCGGCGCTGCATGTGAAATATGGCAATAAAAGCGATATCCCCGGGTTTGACATGGTGGCCTATGTGAAGCAGTGGCGGGCCAAATACTATCACCAGTCTGCCGATGGCATGGACGGTATATTCAATTTCACGGCTGCCAAAAAATATGTACAGCTCAACTTCCTGATCAGCTATTCTGTGGCGCAAACCACACAGCGGCCTGTGTGGAATGCCGGCGATCTCTTTGGGGCGGTAGCCCGCTAATGGCATGCTGCCGCCGGGGCGAATCAATACCTGAACAGCAGGCTGCCCGGTACAATAGATACATGAATTTCGTTGGCTTCGAGGTACTCGCCATCGAGGTGATAACGAATAGGCTTGTCGCAGCTGATCTGCAGGCTGCGCGTACGAAAATGGGTCACAAAGGGGAGGCTAAGGTGCCTGCCTTTTTCTATCACAGGTAGATAACGCATTCGGTATAGGGGCGGCAGGGCTCTTACGATCACCACATCCAGCAGGCCATCGTCGGCCCTGGCTTCGGGCGCCACATGAAATCCGCCACCGGCGCGGCTGCCATTGCTCACATCCACCAGCAACTGGCGGCCATCAATGACTGTCTCTTCAGCGCTGATATGGTATTCGGCAGACCGGTAGGTGAGTATCTGCCGCAGGATGGTGAGCAGGTAGGAGGTTTTGCCGGGCAGTTTGTTCCGGCTGGTGAGCGCTTTGGCCACGGCACCTTCGAAGCCAACCCCCAGTCCGTTGATGAAATAGCGCTGGTTGCACTGGCCCATGTCTACCGGTCTTGGCGGCTGCTGCAGCACCCGGTTGAGCTGCTCTTGCAGCGTTACCCGGCCATACAGCAGCCAGTGGAAATCATTGCCCGTACCCCCGCCAAAGATGGCCAGTGGCAGCCGGCTGTAAGGATAATGGTTGATGTAATATTGGAGGGTGCCGTCGCCGCCCACCAGGTAAACATCGGTGAAGGCGGCTAATTCCCCGGGCCAGTGGCCCTGGAACAGCTGGTGGGGTATCATCTTGTCTGATAGCAGTCGGCTCAGCTGGCTGGCCACTTCCAAAGAACGCCCGGCCCCGGCCAGGGGATTGCACAAAACGGCAATATGGAGGAGGCTGCCTGGCAAGATGTATTTGCGGTCTTCCGGCTGGGAGCCGGCGCTTTTTACTGCAATATAAGGACTGCGTTACTCGGAAGACGATGCCGGGCCGCTTTAAAAGATACGAAAAATCGGCCAGACCAATGCATCCTGTGCTCATGGCATTGCTGCAGACTTTGGCGTAACTTATGAGCAGTCTTCATTAAAAACATTATAAATATATAATATATGAAAAACAGGCCAATAACCTTTATCCTGGCCCTGTTGGCTGCCCTTACAGGGTGGTGGGGTTGCCAGAAGCAGGTATTTGAACGGCGCAAAGCGGCTGCAGATGAAAAGACGCTCGACGGGGTGCAGCCCGCAGCTTTGGCTGCGGTGGCTAACTCCATACAGGTATATGGCGTTTGGCATGCCGGCAATGATGCCTGTACCTGGGCCACGGTGCGCACGGAGGCGGAATTCGACAGCAAGAACCACTGGATCATCGACCGCGGTGATGGCAGTGGCCTTCCCTCAGTGAACCTGGTGGTGCTGAGTTTTGTGAACCCGCTGAAATTGCTCCATAAAACCAACGATGCTGGCAATGTGAATGGCATTCCCAAAGGCATGACGGCAGACATTGTGAACTACTTCAAGGATAAGAATGTACGTGTGATGCTTTCCATTGGGGGCATTACCTATACCGATTACTGGAACCAGGCCCTGGCCACTGATGCATGGCAGCTGGGCTTGAATGCCGCGGAAGTGGCAACACGATTAGGGGTAGGCATTGAGATCGATTATGAGCAGAGCAGCAGCCCCAACCTCACGGGCCTTCAGCAATTCATTGATGCCTACCGCAGCGTTCATCCTTACGATGCTACCGGCATCAACCATGCTGCCCGGCTGACCATTGATCTGGCGGCCGGCGACCGCTGGTTGATTGCCCTTTGTCGCGAAGCCACGGCCAAATGGCTCACCACCGCCAACCCGGTGCTGGATTATGCCAATGCCATGGTGCCGGCACGGCAACCCAAAAGCGTAAAGGAAGCCACCGCCAACTGGCAGGAACACGTGGATGGCAAGCCACAATACGGGCCGCCCATACTCCCCCTGGCACCAGCCAAATTCACCGGTGGCCTGTATATCGTCACGGGCAGGAGTGCCGCTGCCGAATGTGTTGATTTTACCCGGTCGCTGCAATACGGCTGCGGCAATTATGTACAGTCTGTGGTGCCGAATGGCGCAGGCACAACGGCAGGCATGCTGGGCTATATGTTCTGGGCGGCAGAGAAGCCTGCCACCAGGAATATATCCACTGCACCACCCAACAGTTGTGAAAAGGGCGTGGGTGCCGGGGCCACTTATTTCAATATCCCCATTCCCATGCCGGCGCTACGGCAACAATAGGACAGCATGTTGTACTGGCTGAACTTGCTGGCTTCCGGCAGGGCTAGGAGTTCGAGCCGGCGGGTCGCACAGGTATGAACACTTCTTCCCGGGCTTGCGGATCGGCCGGGTGGTAATCCGGTCCCAGCACCTCAAAGAACGGACGGTTGTCAGGCTCCAGGCCTGCAGCAGGCATCCAGGTGGTAAGTATATAAGCCATTACTTCGGGAAAACCGGCGGCCAGTCCATGATAGGTAAAGCTGGCATATGCTCCGCCTGGTATGGTAAAGTTTGTAAGACCATTGGAAGGCGGGGAAAGCAGGGGCTGGGTCACTTCCACAGCAGCCCATTTGGTGAAGGATGCGCGCGGATCAAAATGCCGGAAGGAATAATCCGGGGGATATACCGTCATGGATATGCGGTTGTTATCCAGGCGATATGGAATGGTTTTCACCAGGGGGCCAAAGCGCCGCCAGAGATCAGGGGTTTCATCACGCACCAGGTTCGTGATATGAGGGAGGCCGGCCACCAGCCTTGGCGGCAAATCCACCAGCTTTGGTTCCGGCATGGCAGCATGGATATTCATATTCATTTATTTGCAAATGCCCGTACGGCGTAATTGGCTGATCGTTTCCGGAAAACTGATCTGTGCGATGCTGTCAGCCGGTATGTGGCTCCTGCGGGCTGTTTGTGTATCAGTAGACAGATGGAAACTGGAAGCTGTTGAAGAAGCTGTTGAGTTGGGAGGGAGATGGGAAAGGCTTTTCGCCAGACACGAACAGCAGGGCCAGTGTGCGGCCTTTAGACCAGCCCGCCAAAACATAATCTTTGACGTTATGGTCGCTCCAGTGATCTGTTATGCCCTTGGCCAGTTTGCCTCGCGTGAGGCCGTTCACCGTTTTGGATCCTGCAGCCTGTACCACCATTTGGGTGCTCTTCACATATTCTGAGAACGCCACCAGCCTCTCCATATCATCCTCACTGTCTGCTTCCGGATGCAGCTGCATCACCGCTACATAAA
>JALOMZ010000010.1 GCA_025455205.1 Chitinophagaceae bacterium
GGTAAGGCTGATGGTGCCCGAACTGTATCGCTCGCCCAAACCATGGGAGAGACCCACTGTATCAGGCCCGCCAATGGAGAAGCTGGCCATGGGCAGGGGCGGTTGTGACAGCGGTACCATGCCTGTTTGCAGCGAATGGGCTGCATGGCCTGTATTGGGGTCTATCACCAGGGAGCCGCCGGACTGTATCAGGCTTCCGGCATTATGCAGCAGCAGGCCTCCGTTTACCTGCAGCGAGCCGGCCTGCAGGTGCAGGGTGCCCCTGATGGTGATCATCTTGTTGCCCCCGGTATCGCTGCAGCCAATGTTCAGTTTTGCATCGGGCTGCGCAAGAAGCAGGGTGCCGCCAGTGTTCACCAGGAGTGAATCGGAAACAGCATCACCGATGTCCACCGTGCAATGGCCATTGATGCGCACCTTGTCGGCGCAGGTGGGCACACCGGCCGGTGTCCATCGGCTTCCATCGCTCCAGTTGCCCGTGCCGTTGAAGATCTTGGTGCCGGGGATCATGCCACTGAACAGCACGTGGAATTCATGGTAGAAGGCATTATTTACCAGGCTGAGTTCAGGTTGTTCGCCCTTGCCGTTTACGGATACGTAGAGCTTGCGTTTGCCCTGCATGCTTTCTGTGGTGGGCAGTGTTACAAAAAGATGCACAGAGTCGCCTGCCGGCAGGGGGCGCAGTTTGGGGTAGGGTATAGCCTGCCTGTTGCCGGCAGAATCCTCCAGGAAGATGGTTACTGAAAGGCTGTCGGCATAAGCCGTTGTGCCAATATTCCGGAAGGCAATGCCAAACTGCAGGGTGTCGTAATACAGGGTGAGGGTGTCTTTGATGCGGCCCTGTTCGCTTTGGTTGAATCGGAAGTGTTCTCCCGGAACAAAGGCGCCTTCCGGGGCCGGATCGTAATACACGCGCCAGTAGCTGAGCTGGTTGGGCGTGGCATTATCGCTGTCATTGGTGCGCTGCACCAGCTGCAGGTAGGGATAGGTGGAGGCGGCAATGGCGTTGCTGCCGGAGAATGCGAGGTCCTGCTCCTGCGTAAGCGTGAATAGCGTATCGATACGTCCGCTGGCCGTTCGGCCCAGCACCCAGGTATGCAGCGAATCGGCATTGTTGCCATTGGGTTCGGTATACCCGGCTTCCGGCCGCCAGGTGAAGCTGCTCCAATGGCTGGCAGGTCCTATCCATGGCGAGCTGAGAGTGCCGGTAGTATCAATCATAGGAATATCTACCGAGAGCACTGGCCGGTCGAAGCGGCCATCCGACAACACAGACTGGGTACGGAAACTGGTGGTGTCGTTCTGCCGGTACACCACAGAAAAGGTGCGTGTTCTGGTCATGGAGTCGATATCATAGAATCCCTGGGCCAGGAACCGGTGGTAAAGGGAATTGCCAGGTCCGTAGATGGCGGTATCCCGCTTCCAATAATCAATGAGCAGCGAGTCATAGGGAGGGTCAACCACCAGCCTGGCTACCATGTAGTATCCGGTGGGCACAGAGTCCATGAAATCCATGATACGCTTCCGATTGCTGGCCGGATGGTAGGGAAATTCAAAGTTGTAGCTCCTGCCGGGCCTGCCGGGCGCGCAATTGCCCACCGTTTCATTCACCTGTTTGGGGTTGATGAAGGCGGCAAAGCTGAGGGAATCGAATACATTGAAGATGATGGACTGTCCGATGCAGGCGCTGTAGATGCTGGAGGAACCGTTGGGAATAACGCTGAAATGGAGGTCTTCAGTACCGCTGGTAGGGAAAATGCCGTGGGTGATATAGAGATTGTTGGGTTTGTTGCGGAAAGCAAAGCGCCTCGACAGGGAGTCAAGGTACATGGTCTGATACCCGGATTGCAGGTGCTGGTAGAAATGCCCCTGGCTGAATCCGGTGCCGTCGCCCGGGCGGTAGGTGAAAGATGCCACACGCCAGGGACCCGTGACACCATTATGTATTTGTGCCGTACGCCAATAATATACCGTGCCGGGCAAGAGGCTATTCTGGGGCATGAAACGAACCACCCCGTTGCGGCTGGAATCCTCCAGCGAATACAGCAGCGGCGAATTGAAGATGGTGGTGGTATCCATTTCCAGCCGGTACAAACCGCTGTCGGCGCTGGTTTCAAAGCTGGAAGCCACCAGTTCAGCAGGCCAGGTGTTCATAATGCTGAAGTTGGCGGGTATTACAGGGGTTAGGCCCCTGGTTTCCACATTGAAATGGCGAATGGCCTGGTTGTTGGTTTCTACATATTCATCGGCTTTGTTGGTGTAGTCCACTTCAATGCGCAGGGCATTCCATCCGGCTTCACTGGGGCCGCGCACCGGTATGCTGCCGGTGATCACCCGGGAATTGGTGAGCCTGGGTACGGACAGCGAAGCCAGTGACTGCTCCGTGCCATCGGGCAAAATGCGGGTTACCCGAACCTGAATGGTGTCTTTTACGGCCTTGCCGTCATTGCGAATGAGGGCCTGGTACCGGATGGTGTCGGTGGCCACGCTGGCCGGAAGGGGGGAGAAACTGATGCCGGTGCTGTCGATAATGTAATCAGGTTTGTTAAGGGGGTGTATACGCACAGCAGGGTCTCCATGCAGATGGTATTCTTCGGCCGTAAGCCGGGCAAATGCGTCGAAAGTGGTATAGGAAAGCAGCAGCTGGCGTATAGCTTCCTGGTGCAGTTCGCCCAGGCTTTTGCCATAGCGGCTGCTGGCAGCGGCCTTGTACCAGCGTTCCGTGAAATAATCGAGGTATTGCAGCACGCCAAAATGGGTGGACGACAGGAAGGCAATGGATCCTTTGTCCTTTGCAAGCACAAAACTCTCGCTCAGGGTAAGCCTTGTTTGGTTGTACCGCAGGGTATTGAGGTCAAAGAACTCAGAGGCCTTGCAGCCGTTGGCTATGAATACAGGCAGGCGCCCGGGTGTCATGTCCAGTTCCGACGGGTTGTTCAGGTTGAAGTCTATACTGGTGGCGGAGGAGTGCCCGAAATAGGAGATAATGCCCGCCCCGTCGGTCACCGCCTGCTGTATTTCCTGGTTGTTGGCGGCGGTATTTGGGTTGTTCAGTCTTTCGTAGGTGCTCACATTGGCGCCCACCAGGGTATCACTTATGATGTTGGTGTATTTGTTCATGTAACCCCGGATGGGGTCTACGATGGTGGCATCGGTGCCGCCAATGAGGTGGAGGGTCTTTTTCTGCCAGGCTTTGTAGCTGTCGGGGTCCGACTGTATGGCTTCAAAGGCCTTCACCTTGTCGAGGTAGTCTTTCACCTCCGCACCGGTAATGGCACCCAGCCTGCCGATGGGAATGGCAGGAGTGATGGATTCGTTGGTGCTGGCCGCCAGCAGGTTGTCGGAGGCCGGGTGCCCCCAGGTAGGCACCAGGTTCAGGAATTCAGCCTGTGCATTGCCCATGGCGTATTCATAGCTGGCGCCCCGCCCAATCAGGAAGGCAGCTTTGGGTACAACGGGGAAATTGGCGCGGGCATAGCGCAGGAAATTCCGGATGGCCAGCGGGTGCTTCAGGATATTGAAAGCAAACTGCTCGGTAAGCTCATCAATGGTGTACACTTTGGCATTATACCCGCCGCCAGCATCGGAACTGCGGTATTGCCTGTATTCTTCCACCCGGTTGGCACCATTGTCATCAAAGAGCCGTTGGTTGGAGATGATGAGATAATCGCCCTGGTTGCCGGCCAGGCCGAAGTTCTGGAAGGTACGGGGTGTTACTGTGCTTACATTCCTCACCACAGCAGGGTTGGCAAGATTGAGCGTGGTGAGCACCAGGGTGCGGGCGGTGGCGGAGGGTTCCAGTTCGAATAAGAGGGTATCTCCCTGCATCACGGCGGTATAGCGGCGCCGGTTGGTAAGGTCCAACAGGATTTTCTGGTGTCCGCTGTTGTCAAAGCCGGCAATCTTCAGCAGGTTGCCTGCCGCATTCGCTGCCAGGCTGAACTGGAAGGCCGCATCGGTATTGTTGAACTGGAAACGCCGCGGGTAGGTGAACTGCACCTTGGCAAGGTTGTATACAAAAGCACCATTGCTGGAGTTGAACTCTATGTTTACCGAACCATTGCTGGCATCACTGATGCGGCTCAGGGGGATATTGGTATAGTTGACCGAGTCTACCCGGTAGTTCCTCTGGGTACGGGTGCCGAGGGCCGAGTCATTGAGTTCGAGGGTAAAAATGCTTTCCAGCAGTGCAACGGAGCCACCTTGCACACTGTATCTCACCGAGATTTGCTGGTTGCTGTTGCGGAAGGGAAACAACTGGTTTAAGGGAATGGCCAGCAGGTTGCCGCTGCGCCGGGTGGCCCATCCTTCGCCCTCCGAAAAGGTGGAAGAACGGAGTTCCTGGCCGGAGATGGAGGTGGCAAAGCCCAGGTTGCGGTGGGTGCGGGGACTCACCGTAATGGTGTGCATGAAAAAGGAATCGGGTACCAGCGTACTGCTCAGGGCGTTGTTGGGTGCATCTGTAATGCGGAGGTTGTTGCCGGCGGCATTTACGGTAAGGTAGTACCAGGCTGTATCCGAAAACATGCTCCATCGGTTATGGATCTGGTGACTGGCCTGGCGGTACAGATCGCGGTCTGTGTTGCCATCATTGTGCTGGCCCCAGATCTCGATATAGCCGTCGGGCCCCATCAATCCGGTGGCGGGGTAGGTGTAGATGGCTACCTGCGAACCATTGCGCCACATCTGGAACTGTTCCACCGGAATGTTTTGCAAGCCGGCTGCCTCCAGGGTGGAATAGGGGATGCGGTACAGGCTGTTGTAGTCGGCCAGGTGGAGATGGTTGCCGGCCAATGGGTCACCCGCTCCACTGGGAATAGCTGCACTGGGAGTGACCGGAAAACGGTAATAGGTCTTATTGTGGTCAATCCATTCATTACGCATGGATTGTCCGTACGCTGTGGCAAATGCGCCCAACAGCAGGCAACAGGCTAAAACGGATGGAAAGAAGCGTTTTATGGCTGGGGTCATGGTTTCAGGAACGGGTTAGGTGCGGGAATCCAATGGTTGTGGGCTGGTAGTGTAATCACAGAACGGGTTTATCTGCATGCGGCTGTGTCATCTTTTCTGCATTTTCCAGGTTTGTTGTTCTTGTCCTTTCTGCATTTTCAGGAAGTAGATGCCTTTGGTCAGGTGATGAGTGGGAATGTTTACAGGCCCCGCGCCGGTGCGGCTGAGTACCAGCCTGCCGGCCGCATCAAATAATTGCAGCTGCCAGGGGGTATTGAGGTCTCCGGTTACCAGCCGTATCTGGGTGGTGAACGGGTTGGGGAATACGGCCACCACGGCCGGGTCGCCCACATACACGCGCTGTACAGCAGAGTAAGTAATGTTGCCATTCCGGTCTGTGATCCTGACCCGGAAGTAATGGAATCCCAGGGGCATATTGCTTCTGACCGATTCGTAGGTGGCCAGGCCGCCGGCATTCCTGGTGGGAGCCAGCGTTTGCACCAGGCGGAAGCGGAGCGAATCGTCGCTTTCCTCCAGTTGGTAGTCCAGAATGTTTATTTCGTTCATGAAGCTCCAGTTCAGCGTAACATTCTTGCCGGCAACTGCAGCGTTGAAAGATTGCAGGTGAATGTTTACGGAATCGGTCCAGCTGGTAAAGGAGCTGCCATACTGGTCGGTAAACTGAAGGCGGTAATAGTTCATGCCCAGGGAAGGCGAGCTATGGGCTACAGCATAATCGGTTGCCGGTGCGCCCAGGTTGGCCGGTGTGCGGGTGCTCACTGTGCTCCAGGTGTTTTTGTCTCTGCTGTGCTGGAATGCGTAATTCTCCAGCTTTACTTCGTTGATGGTTCTCCATGCACCGCCAATGTTATTGGAGCTGCCGGCCTGTGCCCTGAAGCTGGTAACAGTAACCTGCACCAGCACGGCGGGCGTGGTGATAACATTGCCATAGCGGTCGGTGATGCGCAGGCGGTAATAATTATTGCCTAACACAGGAGTGGCATGCTCGCGGGTATAACCAAGCTGGGGCAGGCCCTGGTTGGCTGGCTCAGCAGTGGCAAACACCGTCATATTCGTGCTGTCTGTGCCATAGAGTACTTCATACTGGCGCACTTTCAATTCCTGCTGTACATTCCAGCTGGCAACGATCTTGTTGGCACCTGGTTCAGCTTTGAATCCAACGATGGTTGCGGCGTATTGGGCGGTATCTACGCTAAAGGGCAACCAGGCAGTATTGTTGAACCAGAACTGCTCTGTGGGTTTCCGGTCAGTATTGACTTCCAGTTTCAGGTAGTGGCGGCCATAGAGTCCGTCGGTAAGCCTTTGATAGCTGATGCGTGCAGTATCGCCAGGCATGAGCGCGCGCAGTGATCCGCTTTGTACTACGGTTTCTGTGCCGTTGGGCATACCCATTTTGAGGGTGAACTGTGTGGAGTCGAGGACGTAATTGGAAACATTCTTAAAGGCCAGGCCCAGTTTCAGGGTATCGCGAATGGCCAGCAGGGTATCATAATTCCATACCAGGTGGTCGCGAGCGCTGAGGGCACCATCGGCTACCGGCAGATAGGTGGCACGCCAGAAATCAAGTTGCTCAGGTTTGGCTTGCCTGAATTCTTCTGTTTTCATCTCCACCTGCAGGAAGGGATACTGGCTGGTGGGGTATTGGGAGATATCCAGCCGGGGCTGGCCTGCACTCAGGCTGTCGAGCAGGGTGCGGTTGCCCGCGGCATCCATGCCATAGAGCGCCAGGCGGGCGGAGGCAGGTTCCACTGCACCCGGAGTTGGAAAATGGTTCCAATAGAGTTCTTTCCAACTGGCAGCAGGCCCCATGGGCGGAGAGGTGATGGTGCCGGTAGTGTCGAGCGTGGTTATAAAAACAGATTCTGAAACGCGGTCATAGATACCGTCGCTCAGTTTGGCAACCGGCCGGAAGGTTAGGGAATCATCCTTCTTGAATACAAACCCAAAGGTGCGTGTACGGTTCAGGGAATCCAGCTGGTAGAAGCCCTGATTATACAGTGCGTGGTACAGCGATTTACCCTTGCCGTAAATGGCCGTATCGCGCTTCCAGTATTCCACTTTCAGGGAATCGTGAGGCGGATCCACCACCAGGCGGGCCACCACGTACATGCCGCGGGGTATGGCATCCAGGAAGTCCATGATGAGCTTCCGGTTGGTATGGTTGAAATACTTGAACTCAAAATTGTTCACCTGCAGGGCGCCACAGGGGGCAGCGCTGCCATAGCGGTTGGCGGGTGTATTTTCCCAGGGTTTGAAGGTGATGGGGTCATAAACATTGAAGATGATGGACTGGCCCAGGCAGGCATTGGCAATATTGCGGATGCTGTTGGTAACCACGCTGAAATGGGAGGCTTCGGTGCCACTGCTGCTGTAAATGCCATGTTCAATAAACAGGTGCTGCAGCCTGTCGTCGAAGCGGAAGCGGCGCGACAGGGAGTCAAGGGCCAGCCCGCGCATACCGGATTGTTGGTGCTGAAAATAATGCGACTGGTTGAATCCCTCTGCGGCATCTGTTTTGTATAAGAAGGAAGCTCCCTGCCACTGGGTGGCCAGGCCGGCATTTACGGGAGACACCCGCCAGTAGTATACAGTATTGTTGCGATAGGAAATGGCCGGGGCTACTGTAATGGCACCGCCAATGGTATTGGTGTCAATGGTAAGCAGCAGGGGCGAATTGAAGTGCCGGCTGGTATCTACCTGGAAGCGGTACAATGCCCGCCTGGCAATGGGATCGGCCGTGGAGGCAGTGAGCCTGGCACCCGGCTTGTTCACGATGGACAGGTCGTAAGGGAATACGGGCAGGGCAGCATTGGCATTCATGTCGAATGACAGGGTGGCCTGGTTATTGGTTTCGCTCTCCTCTGCCTGCTCATTACCGGCGTCTGCTGTTGCAATCAGATAGTTGGTGCCGGCTTCAAAGATGCCGCGGAGCGACATCTTGAATCGCAGGGTATCGGATATGGCCATATTGCCCGAACGCATGCGGGTGAGCAGTTTTTCTTCACCATTGGGCAGGCGGCGCTTCAGCTCCAGCCATACCGTATCGGTGGTGCTGCGCCCGATATTGCGGAACACGGCCGTTACCCACACAGAATCATGCGCGGCATGGGGTGCTACGGGTTGCAGTGTGATATCGCCGGAAGCAGTGGCGTAGTCAGGCTTGTCGTAGGGAAAGGGAATGATGGCCGGGTCGCCATGCAGGATGATCTGCTGGCTCTGTTGTTGCATGCGCACATCACCAAGCCCCAGCATGGAAATGGATTTTTCCAGGGTTTCCTGCTGTATTTTTCCCAGGCTCTTGCCTTTGGACTCATGGGCCAGGATTCCGTACAGGTGCTCATTTATGAGGTTCTGGTATATCAAGTCGCCGGCATTGGAGTTGGAAATAAATGCAATGGCTCCCCGGTTCCTGGTGAAAATATAACTGTCCGACAGGGCTGTTCGGGTAGACAGCAGGCGGTTGGTATTCATGTCAAACAGGTTGCCGGCCAGGCAGCCATGGGCATAGACGATGGGATAGCGGCCGTTTTGTTCCGGATAGGTATCCGGATGTTTGAAGCCAAAATCCACATTGGTGGTGGATGAATGGCCAAAAAGGGAAATGATGGCCACGCCGCTGTCGAGTCTTTGCTGAAGTTTGGAGCGGAATTCAGGATAGACGCTTGGGTTTCGGGGGGTGTAGGAATTCACAAAAGGCTCGGTGGTTACCTGTGCAAACCTGGCATTTTTCAGCTTGTTGGCATAGGATTGAATAAACGACTGCATAAATCGCCAATCGTAGTCTGCTCTTTGACTGTCAATTTGGGCCTGAAGTGTCTGGCTGGCCGGGAGCATCACCACCTGCTTCTGCCATTCATACGCTGCCGCCGGCTTCTGACGGTCTTTCAGGAGCGCCTCATACCGCTTCACCTTATCCAGGTAAATGCCCACTTCTTCATTGGATACGGCATTCAGCCGGCCAATGGGCAGCAAGGGGATGGTATTGCTGTTGGACGCGGCCGCCAGCAGGTTGTCGGAAGCCGGCGAGCCAAAAGTGGGTACGGCGCTTACAATTTCCTTGCCGGCAAAATTTCCCGACACCCGGTAGGGTTCATAATATGAGCCTTTGCCCACCAGGAATACATATTTTGGGCGCGTGGCAAAATGTTGAAAGGCAAATTTCAGGAAGTGCCGGATGGCCAGCGGATGCTTACGCAGGCCAAAGGCAAATTGCTCAGCCAGTTCATCGATGTCGTATACACGGGCATTGTAGCTGCCCCCCTCGGGAGAAGAGCGGTATTGACGGTACAATTCAATGTTGTCAATACCAGAAGAGGGCTGCAGCACCTTGTTGGTGATGATGAGGTAGTCTCCCTGCAAGGCGGCATTGGCAAAAGAGATGAATTCCTTGCGGGTGAGTGTAGTGATCTGGGTAAGGGAGGATACCTGGTTGGTTACCACAATTTCCCGGTCTGACGAGGAAGGATCCAGGGCAAAAAAAGAACTGTCGGTTCGGATTGCGCCAACATACCTTTTCATGTTGGTCAGGTCGTACAGCAGGGTGGGCTGGTTGTCGCTGCGGAACCGGGCCAGGCGCAGGTGGTTGCCATTGGTATTGGCCTGCAGCCTGAATTCAGTGAAGCCGCTGTTCAGGAAATTGAAACGGCGGGGATAACGCAGGGCAAATACGTTGATCAGGCAGTTCTCCCAGTAGAAATCATTGTCGCTGGAAAAACGGAAATTCAGGGCATCGGCGGTAACCAGGCTGGGTGGCAAGCCCTGTACGGTGTCGCGGGCACTGCCGTACAGGTTCACAAAGCTCTGTGCCACCAGGGAGTCATTGATAAAGATCTGGATGTTCCTGCTCCGGCCATAGTTGCCGGAAACGCTGTAGGACAATTCAAAATTTCCACCACCGGGAAAGTATTGCAGGTTGCTGACGGTTTGGCGCAGGGGAAACCAGTTATTAAAAGGCTGGCCTGTCCATCCCTCGCCGGCATTGAAAACTGCAGAACGAACAACGGGAGCCGGAGGATAGTCATTGTCGGCAGGTATGCCCACCATACGACCCTCCCCATAATTCCAGGTATACTGCTGGTACTGGCGGTGTTGGTGGATATAGAACTGTTCAACGGGCAGGTTGGTAGTGGCCACATTGTTGGCAGCCGCCTTAATGCGCTTGTTATTGCCCGCAGGGTTTACGGTAAGATAATGCCAGGCGGTATCCGAGAAGAAACTGAGGTCATACAATACCTGGCTTTCCGGTTTGTCAAAGAGTTCATTGTCGGGCTTGCCATCCTGGCGACGTCCAATAAATTCTATATATCCATTGTCGGCCAGGGGACCGGTTTCCTGGGTGGTGAAAAGGGGAACCTCTTCACCATTGCGCCATAATTGGAAATGTTCAGCCGGCACGCTGCCAAGGCCTGCACTGTTCAGTACGGTTTTGGAAATGCGGTATAACCGCGTTTCCCGTACCGGAAATTTAAAATATACCTTGTTGTAATCGATCCACTCGTTGCGAAAGGATTGCGCAGGTAAATTGGTGGATAAACACCAAAGGGCTAGTATGGTAAGAAGTCTGGGCATGACAGGGCACAATGCCTTGTAAAGATATTTGCTTTTCCGGCTTACCAAGGTTTTGTTTAACGCATTGGAATTCAATCGAAAAATCATTGATTTGAAGAAATCAGGGCCACAAAAGCCCCGGGGCGGCTATTTTTGCCCGCCCCGGATACCCTCCCGCAACGGCACCATTTTGCCGGTGGCGGGGGCAGGGCAGCGGAACCGGGGCATAAGATCATCCAAAGCTGAAAAAAGAAAGAACCACCCATGAATCTGATAGAAGAACTGCGCTGGCGGGGTATGTTACAGGACATGACCCCAGGTACCGAAGAGCAATTGCAGAAAGAACCCACGGCCGGGTACGTGGGCTTTGACCCTACGGCAGAAAGCCTGCATATTGGCAGCCTGGTGCCCATTTTGCTGCTGGTGCATATGCAGCGGGCCGGGCATAAACCCGTAGCCCTCATAGGCGGTGCCACCGGCATGGTAGGCGATCCAAGCGGTAAAAGCGAGGAGCGCAACCTGCTGGATGAAGCTACCCTGGCCCGAAACATTGCCGGCATCCGCAAGCAGCTGGAACGCTTCCTGGATTTCAGCGACAGCAACCCCAATGCGGCCATCCTGGTAAACAACTACGACTGGTTCAAGGAAATCAGCTTCATCGGTTTCCTGCGCGATGTGGGTAAGCACATCACGGTGAACTACATGATGGCCAAAGACAGCGTGAAGAAAAGGATCGAAGGGGAAACCGGCATCAGCTATACAGAATTCGCCTATCAATTGATGCAGGGATACGATTTCTACTGGCTCTATCAGCACAAAGGCGTGAAGCTGCAGTTTGGTGGCAGCGACCAGTGGGGCAACATCACCACTGGTACCGAACTCATCCGCCGCATGACCGGCGGAGAAGGGGAGGCCTTTGCCTTTACCTGCCCGCTCATCAAGAAGGCCGATGGCGGCAAATTCGGCAAAACCGAAAAGGGCAATATATGGCTGGATCCTAACCGCACCAGTCCTTACCAGTTCTACCAGTTCTGGCTCAATGCCAGCGACGATGACGCCCGTAACTGGATACGCATTTTCACCTTTCTCCAGCGGGAAGAAATAGAGTCCCTCACTGCTGCGCATGACCAGGCACCGCACCTGCGGCTGCTGCAGAAGAAACTGGCCGAAGAGATCACCACGTTGGTGCACAGCCGCGCAGACTATGAGTTTGCCGTGAAGGCATCGGAGATCCTGTTTGGCAATGCTACCACAGAGGCCCTGCAGAGTCTCACAGAAACACAGTTGCTGCAGGTGATGGATGGTGTGCCGGCTCATCAGTTTGACAAGGCGAGGCTCGAAGGCGAAGGACTGGATGTGGTGAGCTTTCTGGCCGATGCCGGCATCTTCCCCAGCAAGGGCGAAGCCCGGAAGACCGTGCAGGGTGGCGGGGTGGCTATCAACAAACAAAAGGTGGATGGCACCGAGTCGAAAGTTACCATGGCCCAGCTGCTCAACGGCAAATACCTGCTGGTGCAGAAAGGAAAAAAGAACTACTACTTTGTTACAGTGGAATAAGTGCCGCGTACCAGGTTGATCGTCAGGAAATGCCCGCCGCCTTATGCTGCGGGCATTTTCAATATTGGAGTTTCCGCAGCCGGGGGGCTTTCAGCCAGCTCACCACCACCACTAATAAGGTCATACATCCGCCAAAGATCACGGAAGGAACCGTGCCCAATAGTTTAGCTGCCACGCCGCTTTCAAACTGGCCCAGCTCGTTGCTGCTGTTGATGAACATGGAGTTGACAGAAGAAACCCGGCCGCGCATTTCATCGGGCACAAACAACTGGAGCACTGTGCTGCGGATGATGACGCTGATGCCATCGAACACACCGCTCAACAACAATGCGGCCCACGACAACCAGAAATGGGTGGAGAGGGCAAAGCCAATCATGCAGGCGCCAAATCCGGCCACGCAATAGTGAAGTATCCTGCCCTGGTTATGCTGCAGGGGACGCTTCGCCAGAAAGAAAAGTACGGCTACTGTACCAATGCCCTGGGCTGATTTCAGGAATCCCATGCCGGTGGCGTCCACATGCAGAATATCCTTGGCAAATACGGGCAGCATGGCTACCGCGCCGCCAAACAAAACAGCGAACATATCTATGCTGAGGGCAGACAGCACTTCCTTGGTGCGCCATACATACCGGAGACCATCTTTCACACTTTCCAAGGTGCGCTGGTTGAGGTTGCTGTGTTGCACGGGCAAGGGAGGCAAGAGGCTGGCAAGGTAACAGGCTGCCGACAGCAGTATAATGGCCACCCCAAACATTACGGTGAGTCCCAGCTCGGTAATAAATACACCAGCTACCACAGGCCCCGCCACAGCAGCCATCTGCCAGGCGGTGCTGCTCATGGTGATGGCCCGGGGCAACACGGGTTTGTCAACCAACTGGGCAACAATGGAGCCAAAAGTGGGTCCGGTGAAAGCCCGGAATACACCAGTGGCAAAGACCAGGAAGTAGATACCGAGTTCCACTGCCAGCTTTCCGGCGGTGGCTGCCATCCAGTGGCTGGTGATAAGGCCCAGGCCCACGGTGGCCAGCAGGTAAAGCAACATGCCTCTCAGGAGCAGGTTGCGCTTGTTGCTGCGGTCAATAACATGTCCGGCATAGAGGGCCAGGCTTATGGCCGGAATCACCTCACTGAGGCCCAGCCATCCCTGCGAAAGCACATTGCTGGTGAGTTCATACAGGTACCAGGCCACCGAGGTGTTTACCATCTGCATGGCGAAAATGAACAGGAAACGGGCTACCAGGAATATCCGCAGCTGGGGATATTGATTGAGAACCGGGCCGGAAAGGATCATGCCGCAAAACTAGGGGATAAGCCGGGTGGTATTCACTGTAGTCGATGAATGCGCTGGCTACACCATGGTGCGCCATTATTTATGAACAATGACGGATGTTGGGTGCTGGAATGGGCGTAAATGTGTTCTTTTGACATGATATGGAAACAGCATTTACGCCGGTAACCTGGTGTCATCATACCAATATTTACGAAGTCAATATCCGCCAATACACACCCGAAGGCAATTTTGCCGCCTTCGCAAAACACCTGCCAAGGCTGGCAGCCATGGGGGTGGAAACATTGTGGCTGATGCCCATTACTCCCATTGGCCTGCCTGAACGACAGGGCAGCCTTGGCAGCTATTACGCCTGCAGCAGCTACGTGCAGGTGAACCCTGAATTCGGCAACCTGGCCGATTTCAAAGAGCTGGTGGCAAATGCGCATGGCCTGGGCATGAAGGTGATCATCGACTGGGTGGCCAACCATACGGGCTATGGACATGAATGGATGGAGATGCATCCGGATTATTATGTGCGCGACATCTATGGCAATTTCCTGGAACGCAATGGCTGGAAGGATGTAGCCGACCTGGACTACACCAACCCTGCGCTTCGCGCAGCCATGATTGCCGCCATGCAGTACTGGATCAGCACCTGCGATGTCGATGGATTCCGCTGCGATATGGCACACCTGGTGCCCCTGGATTTCTGGCAGGAAGCCCGCACGCAATGCGATGCCCTGAAGCCGCTGTTCTGGCTGGCAGAAACGGAAGATCTGCGGTACCACGAAGTGTTCGACGCGTCGTATGCCTGGGAATGGATGCACCGCACCGAAGAATTTTTCGGCAATGGCTATGCCACCACCGTACTCGACAAAGTGCTGTACCGCTACCACGATCAGTATCCTTCGCAATCCTGGAAGATGTTCTTCACCAGCAACCACGATGAAAACAGCTGGAATGGAACCGAGTTCGAGAAATATGGCCTGGGTGCGCTGCCGCTGTTTGTGCTGGGTGCCATCTACCCGGGCATACCACTTATATACAGCGGGCAGGAAAGCCCCAACTTCAAGCGCCTGTTGTTTTTCGACAAAGACCTGATCGAATGGCAGGAGCCCCTGTTATACGAAGATTTTTACAGCCGCTTGCTCCACCTGCGCAAGCG
>JALOMZ010000209.1 GCA_025455205.1 Chitinophagaceae bacterium
CGCATCAAATTTCACACGGGGGTCGTACTGCACGGTCAGCTGCACGCTGTCGCGCAAATCACCTATCGACACCACAGCCTTATAGGTTCCCGGGGCGGCCCGCATGCCACTACCCGGTTCGGCGGCGTTGCGTCGGGGCCTGGGGCTGCCCGACTGCCGGATGCCGCGGGTGCTGAAGTTCCAGTACACCCGGTTGAAGCCGGTGTCGGCCTTGGCCTTGTAGGCACGGATGGCTTCATCGGCGCTGTTGTAGATCTTCACGGTCACCGAGTCGGTGCCTTTGGCAGGCCTGGCCTTGTCGGTCTTCAGGAAGAAATTGATGGCTGCGTCGCTGCTGCGGTTGTCGGCGGCATAAAGACCATAGGTGCTGTATTCAATACCGGGAGGACCGGTTTCAAAAGCCTGGTAAGCCACCGGGCTTTCATAGGTCTTCAGGCGGCTGTCGGCCAGCATGCCCTTGCCGGCGGCCAGGGCGCGCAGCGGGCGGATATCATCCAGCACATAGAGGGCGCGGCCAAAGGTGGCTATCACCAGGTCGGCTTCCCGCTCCTGGATGGCGAGGTCATAGGTACTCACTGAGGGATAGTTATTCCGGAACTGCTGAAAGCTATTGCCGTTATCCAGGCTTATCCAGAGGCCGTTTTCGGTTCCGGCAAATATCAGGTTGGGCTCCACGGGGTCCTGCAGCACAGTGAGGGCATATCCTTTTACGTTTGATTTGCCGGCCATCATATTCACCCAGGTCTTTCCATAGTCCATGGTACGGAAAATGTAGTTACCAAAATCACCCATGCGGTAGTTATTGGCTACCACAAAAGCTTCTCCTGCATTGTAGCGGCTGGCACGGATCTGCTGGATCCAGCATCCTGCCGGCAGGCCCTTGAGGTTGGCCGTTAGGTTGGTCCAGGTTTTACCGCCATCACGGGTAAGCTGGAGCTGCCCGTCGTCGGTGGCCACCCACAGTACATCCTTCTCCTTGCGGGAGGGTTCAATGGCTAGTATGGTGCAATGGTTTTCTGCATTGGTGATGTCGATGGTGAGGCCGCCGTTTTCATCCTGCCGCTGCTTGGCGGGGTTGTTGGTGGTAAGGTCGGGCGATATGATGGTCCACTGTCCGCCCTTGTTGGTGCTCTTGTGCACAAACTGACTGCCGTAGTAGATGGTATTGGGATCAAAGGGATCCTGCCCAAAGGCTGCGTTCCAGTTGAAGCGCAGGCGCACATTGGGGTCGGGCGACGGAGGCCTGATGCTCCAGCGTTCGCCGGTGGGAATATGCTGCCGGCCCAGGTTGCCGCCCTGGCTCATACTGTATACCCACTTGCTGTCTTCCGGGTCGGGGATCACATCAAAGCCGTCGCCGCCGCCTACGCTTTTCCAGTAGCTGTTGCGGATGCCGCCTTCGGCCCACACGTATGCCGGACCATGCCAGCTGCCATTGTCCTGCAGCCCGCCCATGACATTATAGGGGATCTCATTGTCAACGTTGATATGATAGAACTGTCCCAGGGGCAGCTTCTCATCAAACTGCCAGCTGCGGCCCCGGTCGCGGCTGATGGCAATGCCGCCATCATTGCCATTGATAATGAAGGAAGGGTCTTTGGGGTGTATCCACCAGGCATGGTGGTCGGGGTGTACGCCGCTGTATGGGATGATGACCCGGAAATTGCGGCCGCCGTCGTCACTTTGGGCAATCATCTGGTAGATGTTGTAGAGGCGGTTTTCGTTTTGTGGGTCTACCATGATATCCTGGAAATAGAAGGGGCGGTTGGTTACCCATTGGGGATCGCTGTTCACCAGGGTCCATTTCATGCCCCCGTCTTCGGAGCGGTAGAGGCCATTTTTGGTGGCTTCCACCATGGCATAGATCACATCGGGGTCGCTGGGAGCAATGGCAATGCCAATGCGGCCGGTGGTATCGGGCAACCCTTCGGCCTTGCCCAGCTTCTTCCAGTTTTTGCCCCCATCCCAGGTCATATAGAAGCCGCTGCCCGGGCCGCCGCTGGTGAAGCTCCAGGGGGTACGCTGGTGTTGCCACATGCACACCAGCAGCTTGTTGGGGTTGGCCGGATCGATGACCATATCGGCCACGCCACTGGTATCGTTGGTATGGAGGATCAGTTTCCATGTTTCGCCGCCGTCGGTGGTCTTGTACACGCCGCGTTCGGGATGCACGCCGTAGGGATTGCCAATGGCTCCCACATAAACGGTGTTGGGATCGGTGGGATCCACCACAATACGATGGATGTTGCGGGTCTTTTCCAGACCCATAAGCTTCCAGGTTCGTCCGCCATCGAGGCTTTTATAGATGCCCTCACCCAGGTTCACCGAATTGCGGGGGTTACCCTCACCGGTGCCGGCCCATACCACATTGGGATTGCTTTGCTGGATGGCCAGGGCGCCGATATTCTGCGTGGGCTGGTCGTCGAACACGGGCGTCCAGCTGGCGCCCCCGTTGGTGGTTTTCCATACCCCGCCGCTGGCTGCGCCAATGTAGATGATGTCGGGATTGCTGTGCACCGCGTCGATGGCGGTAACACGGCCGCTCATGCCGGCGGGTCCGATGCTGCGGGCTTTCAGGTTCCGGAAATCGGTTGACAGGTTGACCTGCTGGGCAGTGGAAATACCCCACATGCAGACCAGGCACAAAAGGGAAAGCAGTTTTTTCATAGCAGTTTTATTTCAGGAAATCTCAACGCAGTATATGGATATAAGATGTTTTGCCGCCCCATTTCCTGCGGCGAGAGGCCGGAAAAGCCAGGGAACCATGCGACGTAGATTTTACCGTTACCTGCAAATATCATTGTTCACAAGGAGGCGGAACATTATATTTAGGTCCTCTTAAAATAATTGCATGAAAAAGATCCAACTAACTGCAGTGGCAGTTCTCCTGCTGGCTGCCAGCACATTTGCACAACAGGGCCCCAAAGCATATATTAATGGTTTTGGCGGCTATACATTCGACGAGAGCTTCTGGGGCTACTATGGTGAATGGAAATACAAGGGGAATGCCCATTACGGAGGTTCCGCAGAATATGTATTGCAGGGCGCTTCCACCCGGTACAATGAAAGAACCATTGAACTGCTTTACCAGGGCATGAGTTCGGACCTGGTGCCCTATTTTGCCCCTGGCGCCAATAAGCCAGTAAATGCGAACCTGACAGTGAGCTACCTCACCCTGGGCGCCAATAACTATATTGGCAAGAGCCGCAAGGTGATGGGTTTTGGTGGCATTGCCATGGGGGCTGCTTTCTTCAATGGAAGTGCAACCGTAAACTCACAGGAATACTCTGACTCCGAAACAAAATTCGCCATCAACCTGAAGGGCGGTGGCCGTTTTATGTTCAGCGACAATGTAGGCCTGAAGCTGTATGCCCAGCTGAATACCGTTGTAGGCGGCGTAGGCGGCGGCTTCTATTTTGGTACAGGCGGTATCAGCACTGGTGTCAGCACCTATTCCTCCATGGTGCAGTTTGGCCTGGGCGGCGGCCTCACCATCGGGCTGGGCGGAAGCAAGCCTTCCGGTTCCAATTAACCAAATCAGAACAAACATACCCATACATCAAAAAGGCAGTAACGTCATTACTGCCTTTTTTTGACCCTTATAAACTCCAGCATATGATCTTAAGGTGCATGCAAAGGCTGATGGGACCCTTACTGATTCTGATGGCCGGCGCATTTCCAGTCGCGTCCCAGAACCAATGGCCCCGGGAAATACCCATATCCAATGGCGGTAACATTCAGATTTACACGCCCCAGCCTGAATCCTTTTCAGGCAACAAGCTCACGGGCAGGGCCGCGGTATCCGTAAAAGGCTCCAAAGACGCTGAGCCTGTTTTTGGGGCTGTGTGGCTGGAAGCAACCACGCAAACAGACCGGGAATCCCGTATGGTATCAGTGGAGTCCATCAAAGTAAAGCAGGTGAAGTTTCCCGGCCAGAACGACAGCAGCAAAATAGCGCAGTTCAGCAAGATCGTGGAAACAGAGATGCCCAAATGGAATCTGAGCGTATCCATGGAAAACCTCACCACTGCCCTGGAGCGCGAAGGGGTGAAAATGTCAAGCGACCTGAAAACGGATCCTCCCAAGATCCTCTATTCCAACAAGATCTCCACCCTGGTGCTGATTGATGGCGAACCGAAGCTGGAAAAGGACAAGAACACGGGACTGGAGCGGGTGATCAACAGCCCATTCCCAATCCTGAAGGAAGGCGGGAATTATTACTTGCTGGTCAGCAGCTTCTGGTACACCTCCAAATCCATCATGAGCGGCTGGAAATACACTACCCAGCTGCCGGGTAAAATAGCCCAGCTGAACCAGGATATACAGAAGCAAAAAAAGGAGCAGGAAGCAGCCAATAAATCAGTGGCCGCCGCCGCCAAAGAAGTGAAGCCCTCCGAGGAGATCGTCGTTTCCACTACGCCGGCGGAACTCCTGCAAACGGACGGCGACCCGGAATACAAGACCCTCTCCGGCACCAGTCTGCTGTTCATCTCCAATTCACCCAACGATGTCTTCAAGGATATCAACACCCAGCAAACCTACGCGCTCTTTGCAGGTCGCTGGTACAGCGCGTTCAGCCTGAGAGGTCCCTGGAACTATGTGCCGGCAGACAAGCTTCCGGCAGATTTTGCCAAAATAAAGGAAGGCGGCGACAAGGACAATGTTCTGGCCAGTGTAGCGGGTACAGATGCGGCGAATGAAGCCGTGCTGGACGCCATGATTCCCCAAACAGCCACG
>JALOMZ010000210.1 GCA_025455205.1 Chitinophagaceae bacterium
TGGTAGATGGCCAGCTGCTCGTGCTCGTTGTAGATGTAGGAAACCAGTTTCATAGGGGGGACATTCAATCGTTAAAGAATGGCCGGAAGCAATTGTCCGGCCGGGCAAATGTAGTGTACGGGAGGAAGACCGGGAGGTTAAAGCTTCAAAGGGGGAAAGGTGTAAGCGTTTAAAAGTTTAAGGGGGCTGACAGCGGGTTCCAATACCGCATTCGGATGCCGCAACACCACACACATGCCCCACAATGCTCCCACACCTTAAACCTTGAAACCCTCACACTTTTATACCCATATAGCCTTGCCCCCTTGCACCTTCGCATGCCCACAACTTAAACATGTTAAACCTTTAAACCCCTTCGCCCTTGCCTTTTTTGCCCGTTCGGCCTTCTACCCTGCCCGTCATTTGGTACATTTGGTATATGCGCCATTTCATTCATTGCTTGCTGGTGCCGGTGCTGCTTTGGGGCAGCCTCCGGGCACAAACCGTTATCCGCTACAACCAGTTGGGCTATACCACCGGCAGCCCCAAGGTGGTGGTACTGGGTACCAAGAACCCTGCTTTCCGGCTTCACCATTACCGCCTTACAGATGCAGTAAGTGGTAAAGTGGTCTTACAGCGAACCAAGGCAACAGAGGCGGATTATGGCGCATACGGACCCTTTGTGCACAGCTACCGCATTTCACTCAGCAGCATCACAAAGCCCGGCATGTACCAACTGGTGGTGAACGATTCCATCCGCAGCGGCCTCATCCGCATTGGTGACGAGGTATACAAGGGTACAGCCGATTTCTGCCTCCGCTATATGCGGCAGCAGCGTTGCGGATTCAATCCATACCTGCAGGACAGTTGCCATACCCACGACGGCTACAGCATCTATGGTAAAGCAGCCGGCATTCCCGATGGCACCCATTTTGACGCCGTGGGCGGATGGCATGATGCCAGCGATTACCTGCAGTATACCACCACCACCGCCAATGCCGTATACCACCTGCTCATGGCCTGGCGGGATTTCCCGCATGTGTTTACCGACCTGCACCAGTCCAATGGGCTGCGCGGATCCAATGGGGTGGCCGATGTGCTTGATGAATCGCGCTGGGGTATGGAATGGCTGCAGAAAATGCATCCCCGGCCGGAAATCATCTTTGCCCAGTTGGCCGATGACCGCGACCATATCAGCATGCGCATGCCTGCCCAGGACTCCCAGTATGGAAAGGGCTATGAACGGCCGTTGTATTACCTCACCGGAGAGCCGCAGGGCCTGGGCCGGTATAAAAACAAAACGGAGGGCACCAGCTCCATTGCCGCCAAATTCAGCAGTGCCTTTGCCTTGGGCGCCACTACCTGGCGAAGCCTGGACAGCGCTTATGCCCGCACCCTGTTCAACCAGGCCCTGAGCGCCCGGGATTATGCCCTGCGTAAACCCGGCTTCACCAACACGGCACCTAACTTGGCTCCGTACTACTATGCCGAGCAAAACTGGGTGGACGATATGGAACTCATGTATGCTGCCCTGGCCCGTGAGGCCGGCAGGAACAGCGCCATCAGCAGCCAGCTGTTCGGCAAAGCTTTTGACTATGCCCGCATGGAAAAGCACACCCCCTGGTTGGGCAGCGATACCGCCAGCCACTACCAATGGTATCCCTTCATCAATGTGGGGCACCGCGAGCTGGCTTTGGCCACCGGCTTCCGCCCGCAACGCGACTCCCTGATCCGATTCTACCGCGAAGGCATCCAGCAAGTGTGGCAAAAGGCCAGGCAAAACGCCTTCTACCGCGGTGTACCCTTCATATGGTGCAGCAACAACCTCACCACCAGCTTTGCCACCCAGTGCCTGTGGTACCGGCAGCTCAGTGGAGACAACACGTTCCGCGAACTGGAGCAGGCCAATATCGACTGGCTATTTGGCACCAACCCCTGGGGCACCACCATGGTGTATGGATTGCCCGCCTGGGGCGATACCCCGGTGGATCCGCATTCGGCCTTCACGCATATTAAAAAATACCCTATCGACGGTGGCCTGATAGACGGTCCAGTGTATACATCCATCTTCAAAGGACTCATTGGCCTTACCCTGTACCAGCCCGATGAATATACTGAATGGCAAAGCAACCTCGCAGTTTATCACGATGACTATGGTGATTACAGCACCAACGAGCCTACCATGGATGGCACCGCCAGCCTGGTGTACCTGCTGGCCGCCCTGGAAGCCCCTGCCCGCAATACAAAACCAGGTAACAGTTCCGGGCAGCAGGCATCCCTGTCTCCTGCAGCATACCATCCTGCATTTACTACCTCGCATGGCGCCATCATCCGCGGGGATTCCACCCACAGGGAACTGACACTGGTATTCACAGGACATGAATATGCCGAAGGGGGCGATTTCATTCTCCGTACGTTGCGCGAGCAAAAGATCAAAGCCGCCTTCTTTCTCACCGGCGATTTTGTGCGCCAATACCCTGGACTGGTGAAGCAGATGGTGACCGATGGACACTATGTGGGGCCGCACAGCAATAAGCACCTGCTGTACTGCGACTGGCAACAGCGCGACAGCCTGCTGGTATCCAAAGCACAGTTTCAGCAGGACCTGCTGGATAATTACCGGGCACTGGCTCCTTACGGTATTACCCCGCAAAATGCACCCTATTTCATGCCGCCCTATGAATGGTACAACCAGGAAATTGCCCAATGGTGCCAGGAACTGGGCCTTACGCTGGTGAACAACACGCCCGGCACCCTCAGCGCTGCTGATTATACCACCAGCGCCGACAAGAATTACCGGAGCAGCCGGGAAATCATGGAGAGCATCAGCCGCCGGGCCCAACAACCGGGCAGCCTCAACGGATACCTGCTGCTGATGCACCTGGGCGCCGGACCAAAGCGGCCAGACCCTTTCCACCAGCAATTGCCCGGCCTGCTGGAGCAGCTCAATAGGCTGGGGCTGCAATCGATACCGCTTGCCCAACTGATGAAAGGGAAAACGCCATAACGGTTACATGGCTGGCAGCCTGGCATGGTTTATCCAATGAAATCTCTCTCAATACCTGCAAAAAAAGCACTTAGCGCTAATGAAACAGACGGCATGGAAGCGACGCGGCGCCGAAACGAAGTAACAATTTCTTGCAGGGCCACCCCTTAACTTTGCAGCATGCAATTCGAAAAGATCCATAACAAAGGACAGGCCCGCCTTTTTAAAAGCCCGGTCCTCGAAGCATTGACCAAGGCGCATCCCCTGGTGATCTGGGGCATGTACATTCCCATCATGGCCTGGATGCTGTACCATGCATCCACCGCCTTCGACTTCACCACCACCCGGGTGTGGACCACCTGGGCCGTGGGTATCTTCAGCTGGAGCCTGTTTGAGTACCTGGCCCACCGCTTCCTGTTTCACATGACCCCCACCAGCGAAACCGGCAAGCGCATAGCCTACATCCTGCACGGCAACCACCACCATTACCCCCGCGACAAGCAGCGCCTGTTCATGCCGCCCGTGCCCAGCCTCATCCTCTCGTCTACCATCTTCGGCACCTTCTACCTGCTGATGGGCAATAATGCCTTCATGTTCTTTCCCGGTTTCCTGCTGGGCTACCTGCTCTACGGCAGCATGCACTATGCCATACACGCCTGGAACCCGCCGTTCCCCTTCATGAAGCCGTTGTGGAGAAACCACCACCTGCATCACTACAAGGACGAGCACATGGGCTTTGGCGTAAGCAGCACCCTGTGGGACCGTGTTTTCGGTACCATGTTTGACCTGAAGAAGGAAAAAGAAGACAAAGACAAGGTACGGGAACTGATGTTTGGCAAATAAGCCGCTCTGCCTCTACCAACGTTCATCATCCGGAATAGATTCATCCCGCTGTGCATGGTCGCGGCGGGATTTTATTTTTTGCAGCTGCCTTTCCAGCAGCAGGTTGGTAATGATCTCCGCCGCATCGCTGCCGGGCAGTTGCTGCAGCATCTGGCGCAGCCTGCTTTCTGAAACATCCACGCGGTATAAGAGTTGCAGCAGCCCGTCGAAATCCTCCTGGATGAGCTGGTTCACGGCCTCCTTCAATTGCCGGTACCATTCGGGCGAGGAGGTCACCAGTTCCTGCTGTTCATGCAGCAGTTCCTGAAGCCGTTGTTGTGACGAGGGGTTTGGCATGGCAAATGATTATACCGCTCAGGATTCATGGGGGTGTTTTACCGGCGGCCTGGAGGTGGTGTTTCCGGTGGTAAATACTTCGAAGATGATGGTGAACAATACAGCCATGGAAAATCCCCTCTTCAAGATGCCACCCACGCTGCGGGGTTCATCGAGCCAGAACCGGCTCTCCAGCCAGGCAAAGAGCAGGCAGAGTACCAGGTACACGCCGAAGAGTCTACCAATGCGTTTCCAATTACGGGTACGGAGCCATTTCATGGTCAGAATTTTTCAATCACGCCCAACCCGAACAGTGCAAAATCGTATTTTACGGGATCTTCCGGATCGAGTTTGCGCAGGTAGGCCGTCAATTCCAGGGCCGCCTGCCAGTCGGTGGGCTTGCGTTGCAGCAAATTAAATCTTTTGGCCACACGGGCCACATGTACATCCAGGGGGCATACCAGCTGGGCCGGGCTGATCTTTTTCCAGATGCCGAAATCCACCCCTTTGTCGTCCTTTCGCACCATCCAGCGCAGGAACATGTTGAGCCTTTTGCAGGAGCTCTTCCATTCCG
>JALOMZ010000011.1 GCA_025455205.1 Chitinophagaceae bacterium
TCATTGTACTGATTGCCACCGGTTTGTATATCGGCGACCCGTTGGCGATCCAGAGTAACAAGGAGGCAGCCGAAACCTTCACCATGGGGTATATGCGGATCATCCACTTCATAGCCGCCTATATCTTCCTGTTCAACTTCATATTCCGGATATACTGGGGCTTTGTGGGCAACAAGTACGCCGACTGGAAGAACTTCATTCCCACCAATCGGCGTTTCTGGAAGGAGTTCTGGCATGTGATCAAAATGGATATCCTGATGCTGAAGGGGAAGGAGCACATGAGCGTGGGCCACAATGCTGTGGCCGGCTTCACCTATTTTCTCACTTTCATTGCATTCCTGGTGCAATGCCTCACCGGCTTCGGCCTCTATGCCAGTATGAGCACCTGGTGGTTCCCCAAGCTGTTTGCCTGGGTACCCGCACTATTCGGCGGCGACATTGTGGTGCGGCAGATCCACCACTGGGCCACCTGGTTCTTCATCCTCTTCACCATTGTGCATGTGTACCTGGTATTCTACCACGACTATGTAGAGGGACGGGGCGAGATATCCAGCATGGGCGGTGGCTGGAAGTTTATTGAAGAGGATTATTTTGAACACCATAAGCAGGAGAAGGAGAAGGCGGGGTAATTTGAAAATGTGAAAATTAGCAAATGTGAAAATGATGTTTGGGTTTTGAGGAAGGGATTGAGTGTGTTGGGGAACGTGGGTACTTTGGAATTTGGATTTTCTTAATTTGGAATTTATCTGTTGATGTGCTGATTAGCTAATTAGCTGATTAGCTGATGGGCGCTTTCAGGGCCAGGGGAGAATGTGAAAATGAGCAAATTTGAAAATGTGAAAATGATGTGTGGGATTAAGGAAAGGGAATTGGGTGTGATGGCTATCGCAAGCTCTTTGGAATTTGGAATTTTCTGATTTGGGATTTATACTGTGATGTGCTGATTAGCTGATGGGCTGATGGGAGGAATGTGAAAATTAGCAAATGTGAAAATGAGGTGTGAAGGGGAAAAAGTTCGGGTGTGAAGGGGTGCGAATGCTTCTGGAATTTGGAATTTTTCTATTTGGGATTTCTGCTGTGATGTGCTGATTAGCTAATTAGCTGATGTGCTGATGGGAGATTTCAGGGCCAGGGCGGAATTTGAAAATGTGAAAATGAGCAAATGTGAAAATGATGTTTGGGTTTTGAGGAAGATCATGGTTAAGCTGCTGAGATCTGAAGCCGTCTGCAGTCCAGGTCGCCCTTGTCGCACTGCGAAGCGTCCCGCGTGCCGTGCTTCAGACGAGCAGAGGTTTGTCGTTGGAATTTGGAATTTTTCTATTTGGGATTTCTCTTTTGCGTTTTTAAGACGTTGACCTGCTGCAGCGGATGAACGATCTAAACATACGGAACCAACTATGGGAGCAAATGATTACAGGGAGGAAAAACCCTCCATCTTGTTACTGGGTATTGGTAACTACCTGATGGGCGATGAAGGACTGGGTGTACACCTGGCCCGTACCATGGAGCACCATGATCTGCCACCTTGTGTGGAGGTAGTGGATGGTGGCACCGGCGGTTTTCATTTGCTGGAATATTTTGAACGCTTTGATCATGTGATTATGATTGATGCGGCCCTGGATGAGCAGCCCGTTGGCACCATTACGTTGCGGCGTCCCCGCTTTGCAGCCGATTTCCCGCGGGCCATGAGCACGCATGATATTGGCATGCGCGACCTGGTGAATGCGCTGCAGTTGCTTGACCGCATGCCCGATCTATGGCTGATCACAGTAAGTATTGAATCCCTGCAACAGCAGGGCATTGAGCTTACGCCGGAAATTGCCGCCATGCTGCCGGGCTTGCAGAAAAAAACAAGCCAGCTGATAGAATCGCTGGCTTGCAGGGAAGTAGCATTATAGTCTGATTTTTCAGCGGAGGTCGGCGGTATTCACCCTGGAAGGCGTATCCTTTCCGCTTACGATGCTGCGGCTGCTGAGGGCAATGGCCTTGATCACCTCGGCCATGTTTTGCATATCGAGCGTGCCTATTTCATCGCTGGGCTTGTGGTAGTGCGGTTCGTTGTCCATCTTGCTGGTGCTGATGGTATGGGCTGGTACGCCCAGGCGTGCCAGGGTGGCATTATCGCTGCGGTAGAACAGGTTTTGCTGCGGATAGGGGTCGGGATAAAACTTAAAGGCCGTGCCTTCGAGGTTTTTCTCCAGTATGCTGCCCATATTGGTCTTTTCGTACCCGGTGATATAAGCTGAGTTACGACCCCATTTGCTTTCTGTGCCCACCATTTCGATATTGAACATGGCCATCACTTTTGCCGGATCGTATTGCCGGGAAAAATACTGCGAGCCAAATCCGCCTACTTCCTCGGCGGTGAAGGCGGCAAACACCAAGGTACGTTCCTGCGGACCCATGGCCTTGAAATAGCGTGCCAGCATAACCACTGCTGTGGTACCGGAGGCATCGTCGTTGGCGCCATTGTACAGCGAATCGCCTTTGTCATCGGGCTTTCCGTAGCCCAGGTGGTCGTAGTGGCCGCTGAATATCACCAGTTCACTGGCTTTACTCTTGCCCGGAATAATGCCCACCACATTCGCCAGTTTGTGGGTGGTCAGTTCCATATCCAGGTGGGCGCTGAACTGCGCAGGTTTTGCCAGGTGGCTGAGGATGAAGAGCTGGCTGGTATTTCCGGGAAAGCGCGGCCCTCCAAAGGCTTTGATGCGGTTGAAGAAGTTGCGGTGAGCCGTATCAATGAACACCACCAGGTTGTTGCTTTTGCCGCGGATGGCGCGGAACGATTGCATGAAGTTGTCGGTGGCGCCAATATAGGCTACCTCTGCGGCACCGCCCGATTCAAAGTGAACGGTGGTGGCCGTTGTCTGGCAAATAAGGTCGGATGCGGGTATTTCCTGCCCGTCTACCAGCACCTTGCCCTGGCGGATGCGGGCGCTGATCATCTCAAAAGACTGCAGATAGCTATTGTTGCTGCCCCCGGGCTGCAGACCTATTTTGGAAAACTCTTCCGCGAGGAATGAGGCGGCCTTGTCAATGCCTTTTGTAAAGGTTCGGCGCCCTTCCATGGCATCGCTGCTGAGCGTGCTTTCAATGCGGGTTACCTCTGCGGCATTGATGAGTTCGTCTATGCGCTGGCTAAAGGAAGGGGCATGCAGCAGGAAGAGAGAAAGGCAGAGCAGTATGTTTTTCATATGTAAGGAACTAATGATGCTTTGTAATGGAAAAATGCAGATGGGAAAATGAAGATAGGGGGGAATGGGATAATTAGCTGATAAGCTGATGTGCTGATGAAAGGAATTAGCAAATGTGAAAATTACAAAATGTGAAAATGATGTTTGGGTAATGGGTAGTGGGGATTAGGTGTGGCGGGAGAGCGGAAGGCCCCTGGAATTTGGATTTTTCTGTTTGGGATTTCTCTTCTGATGTGCTGATTAGCTGCTTAGCTGATGAGGGGATTGGGAAAATTAGGAAACCTGCCTGCCGGTAGGCAAATGTGAAAATGTGAAAATGAGCAAATGTGAAAATGATGTTTGGGTGATGGGGAAGGGGTAGAGTGTGTTGGGGAACGCGGGCACTTTGGAATTTGGATTTTTTGCCTTTGGGATTTATTTACTGACGTGCTGATTAGATGGTGGTGTGATGGAGGGATGAGAAAATGAGCGTGGGATTGGGTATGGGTGTGAAAGGGTGGTGTAAGGATCTGGAATATGGTTTTTTTGAGTTGGCATCTCTCTTCTGCCTGCTGCTGCAACCGGCTTCAGGGGTCGCCCGTGTCACACAGCGAAGCGTCCCACGATAGATGCTCTGGTAGATTGGAAGGAGAAAAGGCAATAGGCAATGGGGAACAGGCAATGCAGCGGGCAGGTTGGAATTTTGGAATTTCCGAACTGGCATGCTGATCTGCTAATGAGTCTGTGCAAGTATGTTGTGGTGGGGGAGGTGTTGGGTTCCCCACCTTTGGAATTTGGATTTTCCCCAGTTTGGGATTTTGCTTTTGGCTCTGATTGCGCTCAGAGACTCATCATTTCCTTGAACTTCACCGTTTGCCGGCGGCTCACTTCGATGCGGTCGCCACCCTTGAGTTCCAGCAGCAGGCCGCCATTGAAGTAGTTCTCCACTTTTTCCACCAGGCGCAGGTTCACGATGTGCTTGCGGTTGGCGCGGAAGAATACTTTCTCATCCAGCCTTTCTTCCAGCGCGTTGAGCGATTTCAGGATCAGGGGCTTGTTATTGCCGAAGAATACTTTGGCGTAGTTGCCCACGCTTTCAAAGAGGCGGATATCGCCCAGGCGCACAAACCAGCAGCGCTCCCCGTCCTTCACAAACACCTGGTCTTCTTCGCCCAGCTTGCCCTTCTGCGCCGCTTCCTGGATGGATTGTTTTTCACGGCTGGCCTGTTCACTCACCTTGTGGATGGCATCGGCCAGGCGTTTGGGATCGATGGGTTTGAGCAGGTAATCGAGCGCATTCACCTCAAATGCTTTCACGGCGTATTCATCGTAGGCGGTGGTGAATATGACGTAGGGGGAACGGTCGAGTTCCTGCAGCAGGTCGAACCCCGATTTGCCGGGCATGTTGATATCGAGGAAGATGATGTCGGGGTTGTGCTGGTCTATTTTTTCCAGTCCTTCCTGTACGTTGCCGGCTTCGTCCACAATTTCAATATCGGGATAGTCGGCCAGCATCTTCCTGAGTTCCTGTCGGGCCAGGCGTTCGTCGTCGATGATAATTGCGCGCTTCTGCATGTGTTACGATTTAGGTTTCAGACGGTATGGTTTTTTCATGTGGTTACAGGCATTACTACCCGGGCTTCCACCATGTTGGGGGCCAGGTCGCGGATCTCGAAACGGGCCCGGTCGCCAAACAGCAGTTGCAGCCGGTTGCGGGTGCTGTTGAGGCCGAAGCCTTCGCCGTCCTGCAGGTTACCGTTGAGGCGGCCCGTATTGCGTACAATCAGCTCGTGGTCATGGTTGGCAAAGGCCGAGTGGATGAAGATCTCGCCGCCTTTCATTTCCTTGCTGATGCCGTGCTTGATGGCATTCTCCACCAGGGTTTGCAGCATCATGGGCGGTACCTGTTGTTTCAGGGTGCCCTCGTCGATCTGGAGGTGCACCCGCAGGCGGTCTTCAAAGCGGATCTGCTCCAGGGCCAGGTAATTCTTTACGATGCCCAGCTCGCGTTCCAGTGATACAAGCTCTTCCTTGTCGGCATTCATGCTGCTGCGCAGCAGCTGGCTGAGCTCCGTTACGGCATTACGGGCGCGTACGGGGTTTTCATCAATCAGGGCGCGGATGCTGTTCAGGGCATTGAAGATGAAATGGGGGTTGATATGCGCCTTGATCGTTTTGAGTTCCAGTTCCTTCACGAGGGCCTCCAGCTTTACCTGGTTGAGCCTTTCGCGCTGGGTGCTCATTACGTAATGGTAGGTGAGGTAGATAAGGCTCCAGATGGTAAAGAAGAGGCCGCCGCCCAGTGCTGTGCGGGCCCATTTGTACACAAAGGAGGCGCCGATGAAATATTCGGGTTCCCAGCCCATCAGGCTTTCAATGGTGACCACCACACTGCTGTAGATAAGGCCAAAGGCAATGGTGATCACGGTCATCCAGATGATCTGCTTTACGATGGTGAGGTCCAGCAGTTTTGACTCGCGGATGACGGTGCGCATAAGATGCGATACCACCAGACCGGTGCCGGCTTCGCAGAAAACCGTATGGAAGTAGTAGGGATAGTCGGAGTAATAGTAGTTGATGGTATAGTAGTAGAACGTATAGAGCAACACATAGAAGCCCCATCCGCCGAGCTGGCAAAGCCAATAGTATGAAATGCGTGGTTTCATGTACTGTTAGACGCCTAAGATAAGCCGCCGCCCGCCATACTGGCTGATTTTCGGGCGGCCGCCTCCTGGAGGCCGGTTTCAAAATTACCGGGTGGCGGCTGCAGGGGCGTTGGACTTACGTATGTGGTTGGCTGCGGGGTTGAATGGCCAAATGGCGGGGTAAACAGGAAGGAGACGGGCCGGAAAACGGGGGCCCGCACCCGCTTGCCGGGGCGTGCAACGGCAATCCACAGCAATTCACAGGCAGGCGGCCGGGCGTCCGCATCCGCCGGGACGGATGGACTTGGGTATCCGGACCCTTTTGATTATCTTATGGTTAGGATTGTGCAGGCCTTTCCGAAGCCCGTCAGGAGGGGCGTTAAACAAGGCCTGAGAAAGGCATTTTTTACCAAAAAAATCCCGGAACATCCCCGATTTTTTTCACATATGGTGGGGATAATTCACGGAATGCAGGTGGGGCAAAAGGTTGACAGCGAAATCCACAATTTGCCGGAAAAATGTGCAGATTAACATTGGGTGTTTTGGATGTCAGGAGGATATTTTCGTTACCCGCTTAACTTTTTGATAACACGCAAAAGCAACGATTCGCTAACCCTCAAAATAGACGTTTATGGCCGCAAAAAAAACCACTGCCAAGGGGCTTTCCTTCGCCCGTCACTACACCAAGGAAGGGGTGAGTCCTTATGAGATGTTTGAGTACGACTACCGTACCTCCATGATCAAGGACCCTTCCGGCAAAGTCATTTTCCAGATGGATAATGTGGAAGTACCTTCCCATTGGAGCCAGATTGCTACCGATATCCTGGCCCAGAAGTATTTCCGGAAAGCAGGTGTTCCCCAGCCCGATGGCAGCACCGGTCGCGAAACCAGCAGCAAGCAGGTGGCCCACCGTATGGCCGACTGCTGGCGGCAGTGGGGCGAGCGGTATGGTTATTTTGCCAGCGCCAAAGATGCCCAGGTTTTCTACGAAGAACTGGTTTACAGCATTCTGAATCAGATGGCTGTGCCCAACAGCCCGCAGTGGTTCAATACCGGCCTGCACAGCGCCTATGGCATTGCCGGCAAGCCCCAGGGTCACTATTATGTGGATCCTGCCGACGGCCAGCTGAAAAAGTCCACCTCGGCCTACGAAAGGCCCCAGCCCCATGCCTGCTTCATCCTGAGTGTTAGCGACGACCTGGTGAATGATGGCGGCATCATGGACCTGTGGATCCGCGAGGCCCGGATCTTTAAGTATGGCTCTGGCGTGGGCACCAACTTCAGCCAGATCCGCGGGGAAGGCGAAAAACTCAGCGGCGGCGGCAGCAGCAGTGGCCTGATGAGCTTCCTGAAGATTGGCGACCGCGCGGCCGGCGCCATCAAAAGCGGCGGTACCACCCGCCGGGCAGCCAAAATGGTGTGCCTCGATCTGGACCACCCCGAAATCGTGGAATTCGTAGACTGGAAGGTGGAAGAGGAAAAGAAAGTGGCTGCCCTGGTAGCCGCCGGCTACAGCAACGACTACGAAGGTGAAGCCTACCGCACCGTGAGTGGCCAGAACAGCAATAACTCAGTACGTATCCCCAACGAGTTCTTCAAGGTACTGGATGAGGACGGCGACTGGGAACTGAAAGCCCGCACCGACGGCCGCGTAATGAAGAAGGTAAAGGCCTCGGAACTGTGGCAGAAGATCTGCTACGCTGCCTGGCGCTGCGCCGACCCCGGTACCCAGTACGACACCACCATCAATGAATGGCATACCTGCCCCGAAGGTGGACGTATCAATGCCAGCAACCCCTGCTCGGAGTACATGTTCCTGGACAACACGGCCTGCAACCTGGCCAGTGCCAACCTGCGTCGCTTCTTCAACGAAGACACCGGCATCTTTGATGTGGAGGGCTTTGAATACATCTGCCGTCTCTGGACTGTGGTACTGGAGATCAGTGTGCTCATGGCACAGTTCCCCAGCCCCGAAGTAGCCCAGCTGAGCTACGACTACCGTACCCTGGGCCTGGGATTTGCCAACCTGGGCAGCATGCTCATGGTGAGCGGCATTCCTTACGACAGCCCCGAGGCACAGGCCATTGGCGGCGCCATCTCCGCCATCATGACCGGCGTGGCCTACAAGACCTCTGCTGAAATGGCTTCTATCCTGGGCGCCTTCCCCCGCTACCAGGAAAACGCCAAACACATGATGCGCGTAATGCGCAACCACCGTGCGGCTGCCTACGATGCCAGCGATGCCTACGAAGGCCTGAGCATCAAGCCCATGGGCATCAACAGCAAATACTGCCCCGACTACCTGCTGAAGTCGGCCTGCAAAGCCTGGGATGAGGCCGTAATGCTGGGCGAACAGCATGGTTACCGCAACGCCCAAACCACCGTTATTGCCCCCACCGGTACTATTGGCCTGGTGATGGATTGTGATACCACCGGCGTAGAACCCGACTTCGCCCTCGTGAAGTTCAAGAAGCTGAGCGGTGGCGGTTACTTCAAGATCATCAACCAGAGCGTGCCCGCCGCGCTGAAGAAGCTGGGCTACAATGAAAAGGAGATCGAGAGCATCGTAAACTATGCCAAGGGTGCTGCTTCGCTGCATGGCGCGCCGCATATCAACCCGCAAAGCCTGAGCGAAAAAGGCCTGATTGCCGAAGAGATCCAGAAGCTGGAAGCCGGCATGGCCTCTGCCTTCCACATCAAGTTTGCATTCAACGTATACACGCTGGGTGAGCCCTGCCTCCAGCGCCTCGGCTTCAAGCCCGAAGAATACAACGACTGGAACTGGAACATGCTGGAAGCGCTGGGATACAGCGATGCCCAAATTGAAGCCGCCAACGAATATGTATGCGGCACCATGACCATCGAAGGCGCGCCCTACCTGAAGGAAGAGCATTATGCCGTATTCGACTGCGCCAACAAGTGCGGAGAAAAAGGCCAGCGCTACATCCATGCCCATGGCCATATCAAAATGATGGGTGCCTGCCAGCCCTTCCTGAGCGGCGCCATCAGCAAGACCATCAACCTGCCCCATGAGGCCACGGTGGAAGAGATTGCCGAAGCCTACCGCATGAGCTGGGAACTGGGCCTCAAGGCCAACGCCCTCTACCGCGATGGATCCAAGCTGAGCCAGCCGCTGAGCAACAAGAGCGACGACAAGAAGAAGGACAGCACCGATGCTGCCGCAGAAGCCCCTGCCGAAACAAGTGGCAGCAATATTGTTGACCTGGGCCAACTGACCGTGGAAGAGCTGCTGCAGGAAGTAACCAAGCGCATGCAGGCCAGCCCCGACACCAAGCTGAAGCGCCAGCTGGCCAAGATCGTAGAGCGCCGCACCCTGCCCGCCAAGCGCCGCGGATATACCCAGAAGGCCAAGATCAACGGACAGGCCCTGTTCCTGCGCACCGGCGAATACAACGATGGCACCCTGGGCGAAATCTTCATCGACCTGGCCAAGGAAGGCAGCACCCTGCGCAGCCTCATGAACTGCTTTGCCATTGCCGTTTCGGTGGGCCTGCAGTATGGCGTGCCGCTGGAAGAGTTTGTGGAGAAGTTCGTGTTCACCAAGTTTGAGCCGGCCGGCATGGTAGACCATCCGAATATCAAGACCACCACCTCCATTGTGGACTTCGTATTCCGCGCCCTGGCCTACGAATACCTCAACCGTACCGACCTGGTGCATGTGCTCGACAAGCCCGAGATCGGCAACCTGGGTGAAGACGACAGCGAGGTAGACTTGCTGCCCGAAGAACCGGTGGCTGAAAAAAAAACGCCTGAGCTGAGCAGTGTGCGCGTAACGCCCCAGAGCAGCAGCACAGCCAAGCCCACCAAAGTGCAGACTGAAAAGCAAACAGCCCCGGTGGTAGTGGTAGACAATATGCTGGAGCAGATCAACAAGCAGATGCAGCAAAACCAGAGTGATGCCCCCGCCTGTAACGTGTGCGGCGCCATCATGATGCGCAGCGGCGCCTGTTACAAGTGCAACAACTGCGGTAACCAGGGTGGTTGCAGCTAAGTCATAGAGCGTAACAATTCAATGAGAGAGGGGAGCTGATGAGGCTCCCCTTTTTGTTTGATGTTTGATGTTTGATGTTCGAGGTGGGTTGGGAGTTTGGTGGTGGGTGTGGAGGGTGAAGCCAGGCAGCGGCGTAGCGATGGAATGGTGCTGCCGGCAGACAGCCTCGAACCTCAAACATCAAACCTCAAACAATGAGCCCCGGAATCGTCCTGCCTTCCGAACAATAAACGTTAAACCTTATTCTTTGCAGCGAGGTTGCAAAAAGAGTGTACGTTCATTATTCAAACCGTTCCAGTTGTTTTGTTCCTTTGGAGCCGGAAAAAAACTGTCATAACCCCTAATGCGTATCCGTATGAAAACATTCAGGTTGATGATGCTGGCTATGCTGGCCATGGTTTCTTTTGGCGTGCTGGCACAGCAGCAGGAAAAGGAAAAGAAGGGCAAAAAAGAAGCCCATAAGTATGAGTGCCCCATGAAGTGCGAAGCCCCTGCCGACAAGCCCGGAAAGTGCGGTAAGTGCGGCATGGAATTGAAAAAGATGAAAGACGACAAGGCGGTATATGAGTGCCCCATGAAGTGCGAGCCCGCCAGCGACAAGCCTGGCAAATGCGGCAAGTGCGGCATGGATCTGAAGAAGAAGGCATAAACAGCTATCCTTTACTCAATCAAGGCGCCTCGCAGACTTTGGTTCTGCGGGGCGTTTTTTTGGTGCTTGCAATTGCGGGATCCTTCATGCTTAAGATGAACAGCATTTCCCTCCGGATACCTCAAAGGGCAATGTCATTAAGTTAGTATCTGCGCGTATCTGCGGTTTTCAATCAGCGAGATCTGCGGGGAATATTTCCCGCTGATAACGCAGATTCTGACGCAGATTTATGCTGATGAACAAGGCACCCATCGTTAACTAAATGACATTGCGCAAAGGGGCTCGATCTTTTGCTGGCTGTGACGCATGGTGGCGCAGTATGCGTGCAAGAAGAAATGACCATGGTGTTCCTCTTTGCCAGCCTCCCTATCCTCCTGTATTGTGCCATCAAAAGGAGTATGCATACCGCTCCAGCAACGCATCCAGTTTCTCTGTAATACGTTCCGCTGCCACGCCGCCATGGTAGCAAACAATACTGGCTGGCTTCAGCGACCTGATGCCTGCCACTGATTGGAGAGCCCGAGGCAAATCGAGGGTGAACTGCGGATTGGCAATGTTGAACTGCCCGTTTTCAATCACCAGGGCATCATTGGCTATGACCGTTCTTGTCTCAGGCAGGAAGAAAGACACATGGCCATTGGTATGTCCCGGAGTGGCTAAGACAATGCAAGCATCTTCAACCTTGTCATTGTGTTGGTAAGTGTGGTCAACGGGCAGGCGGCGGATGCCTTTCAAAGATTCGATGAACGACAGGGCCCAGGGCATATGTTCTTCCGGCATCCCGTCAAGCATGCGCTCTGCCTGCAGCAGCCTTTCAGATTTCACTTTGCCTGAAACGGAAGGTTCTTCCAGCTGGCTGCAGTAAACCAGCAAATCAGGGTTAGCCTCTTTGAAGTGGCAGAGTCCGCCAATATGGTCAATATCATCGTGCGACACCAGGATGGCATGCAGGTCGCGCACAGAGAGTCCTTGTTGCCTTAGCGCGTTCACAAAGGCAGGATAGGTTTCCGCATAGCCCGCATCCACCAGGTAATGCCGCCCGTTGAGGGTGAGGAGGGTGGGATGCAGCACAATATCCTGCTGACCAATGCAATGGGCAATCTCGAACGTGTGGATGCTCATGGGTGGGTGTTTGTGTGAAGGTAGGCAGGAAAATTATCCGCGGCCCCCGAGGCTGTCAGAAACCGCCGGTTGTGCACGCATGGCACAGGAAGGGGCCGTTGCACCATGGAGGGATTTTATTGTTGTTATGACAGACGGCTGCCCCCATCTGCTTGTTGCCAAAACCAGCTACCTTGCGGCCTCATCCGGTTCAAACTTTGTATATGAAACGCATAGCGGTGATACTAGGCCTGATGGCCCTTTGGATTCAGGGCATTGCCCAGGTGGCAGCCGGACCCATGCTGGGACCCGTAACCCTGCGTACGGCCAGCGTGTGGATAGCCCTGGAACAGCCGGCTGCTTCTGTATTGGTAAGATACTGGCCCGAAGGAGGCAATAAGGCAAAGGCCATCACCGCCATGCCAACAACCAGCCAGCCCGCGAACCAACCGGCAGGCCTGCCGGTGGTCATACGCCATATCACCCTCGGCGGATTGGAGCCAGGCACCAGCTACAACTATGAAGTATGGCTGACCGATGCGCGTCAGGCGCCCACCCGGTTGGTGCACAGTGGCAGCCTCACTACCCAAACACTTTTCCAGTGGCGCAAGCCGGCACCCGATTTCAGCTTTCTAACCGGCAGCTGCGCCTATGTGAACCAACCCCCATACGACCGTCCGGGCAAACCCTATGGCGGCGACAGCAGCATCTTTGAAACCATGGCCCGGGAAAAAGCTGCCTTCATGCTCTGGCTGGGCGACAACTGGTATACCCGCGAAGTAGACTACAGCAGCGAATGGGGCCTCTGGTACCGAGCCCTGCACGACCGCCGTCAGCCCATCCTGCAAAACTTCTGGCGCAGCATGCCCCACCTGGCCATATGGGATGACCACGATTACGGCCCCAACGACTACGGGAAAAGCTATATGTTCAAACAGACCAGCCGCGAGGTGTTTCGCAGCATGTGGCTGAACCCCGGCTATGGCGAACAAGGCGAAGGCATCTATGGCAGGTATACCTACCACGACGTTGACTTCTTTATGCTCGACGACCGCTGGTGGCGCGACTTTGACCGCCTGCCCGACAGCGTGAACGGCAAACCCAACCCCGACAAACGCATGTTTGGCCGCCAGCAAATGGAATGGCTGAAGAATGAGCTCCGCTATAGCAAGACGAATCCCTTCATCAGCTTCCGCATCATAGCCACCGGCAGCCAGGTGCTCAACCCGGGCAGCCCCTTCGATAAGCTGCTCGACTTCCCGGTGGAATACTATGAACTCATGCAGTTCATCCGCGATGAAAAAATTGACGGCGTGCTCTTCCTCACCGGCGACCGTCACCACAGCGAGATCATCAAAGTGCAGCACGAAGGCATGTATCCACTATATGACATCACCTGCTCGCCGCTTACCAGTGGCACCCACGCTTTTGGTGGCAAAGAAGCCAATAATCCCTGGCGGGTGCTGGGAATCGATAAACTGCAGAACTATGGTCGCATCAGTGTAACAGGTGCGCGCAGCAACCGCACCCTGAAAGTAGAGTTCCTGGGATTGAAGGGAGAGAAACTGGGCGAATGGACGGTGGGTGAGAAGGAATTGAAGAACCTGAGATGAATGTGAAAATTAGCAAATGTGAAAATGTGAAAATGAGGTGTGGGCAGGGGCCTGGATGTAATGACTGGCGTAAGCTCTTTGGGATTTGGGTTTTTTCACTTTGGGATTTCTGCGTTGATGTGCTGATTAGCTAATATGCTGATGTGCTGATGATGTGAAGTAGCAAATGTGAAAATGAGGGTGTGTTTGGAAATCGGGTGTGGTGGTTGCAGTAGCTCCTATGGAATTTGGGATTTTTCAATTTGGAATTTGCTTTTGCCCTGAACTTCAAACTTCAAACCTCGAATCTGATTGATGAAACTTTATATTCAATACGACAAAGCCAAAACGCAGCAGGCGCTGCGCTATCATTTCATTTCGCGCAATGAGGTGAAGATTTTGCTGATACTGGTGAATGTGTTCGCTGTTTTTTCTGCGGGCCTTTATGCCTTCAAAGTCATCAGGCCTACTCCGTTCCTGCTGAGCTCGCTGCTGTGGTTTTTGCTGATGCTCACCTTTTGGTTCTGGCTGCCGCGCATGATCTTCAACCGGAGCGCCACTTTCAAGGATAAGATCGACATGACCCTGCGGGAGGATGATATCCTGCTGGAAACGGAGCGCGGTTATACCACCTGGTCCTATAAGAAGTTTCGCTATTACATGGAGAGCCCCAACTTCTTCCACCTGTATATCGACGACAAGACCTTCTTCATGATCCCGAAGGATGCATGCGTGGGAGATGCCGATACCATAGAGGTGCGCCGGCGACTGGATGAGAAGATCGGGAGAAAATGACCTGTTGGCATAAGTATACATTATTATGCCATGGTTTTTTCCGGGTAACGGGAGCATTCATCCGGATGGTGTGGGATGTCTTGTTGTGCTTGGCGCACTTCCAGGAAGATCAATGGTTTCCCACAAAGGCCACTAAGCGCACTAAGAGGAATTATTTCTTTGAGGTTTTTTGTGCTCTTGGTGGGAAATAAACCGGTTTTCACAAAGGCAGCCAGGCCCAACGAGGGGAATCAATTCTTTGTGCTTCTTTGTATGCTTTGTGGGAAATGCGCAGGTATCAGTAAGGGGGACTCTGTGAGTATCACCGCAGGTTCTTTTCCATACGGTGATGGGGTACGGTCACTTCTATGAATTCATCACCTACCAC
>JALOMZ010000211.1 GCA_025455205.1 Chitinophagaceae bacterium
ATGCAGAACAAATTCAAATGGGGCCTGTTTATTGTGGTGCTCCTGGCATTTACCGCCTGTGCTTCCGGCGGCCGCAGTGGCAAAGGCTGTGGTTGCCCCCAAAAGTCCGGCATGGTCGGTTACTAATCCTGCCTGCGAGAAGTTGAGTATGATCAGAAGAGGGAACCTCAACCTGGTGGTGGTGCTGCGCAACGACTGGAATGACAGCTGGTTGCAGGAAGAAGTGAACAGCCTGGAAAGCCTGTTGAAGCAGGTGATGCATAACCGCCATGCTGCGCGTTGTACCGAAGTGGTGGACCTTAAACGCTACCGCGTGTACCGACAGCCCCACAAGGTGCAGGACCTGCTGCAAAGCCAGGCCATTCGCAAGCCATTTGTGTTCCTGATGAACCTGAACTGAATGCAGCGGCTGCAGGCCTCGCTCCAAAGGAGCGCTCTCTTTTTCTCCTATCTCTGCGGAAAAAAAATTGCATGCGAAGCATGCACCTCTATTTAACGCACAGTCCCCTACCGTAGTCACAATCAACATTCCGGTCGGAGACCGGCCATCCATCGCATCTACCAGGTGCCGCAAAGCGAACACCTGGAAGAACTTGCCGCTTTGGAGCGGTCTGACGGGTGCTGTGCCTTCGCCATAAGCACGGTGTTCAGGCCATGAGACGGTTGAAGGTGCCAGGGTGGTTTGCCGTCAGCACGGCTTCAGGCCGTCAGAAGGCTAAACGCGCCATCTTATTGTGACACGGAGTCCCCGCGGAAAGACCCGGCTGGACAACAAAAATCTGCGGTAATCCAAAATTCATCCGCAATATCCGTGTCCCATTATTGTTGAATGGGCACCAGCCGGAGGCTGGCGCCAGATCAGATTCCGGACCCCTTGACCATCAAAGGATCTCCTTCACCACATTCCAGATCACGCGGGGCTTACCAAGGGTATAATAATGCAGCACCGGCACGCCATGCTGCTTGAGTTCCTTGGATTGCTGCACCAGCCATTCTGTACCCACCTTCTCCACTTCCGCATCTGTCTTGCATTTCATCACTTCCAGGCTCAACTCGGTAGGCAGGTCAACATGGAATATGCGGGGCAACACATTGAGCTGCTTCTTGGTGGTGAGGGGCTTAAGGCCCGGGATGATGGGCACAGTGATGCCGATATCGCGGCAGGCCTTCTCAAATTCGAAGAACTTCTGGTTGTCGAAGAACATCTGGGTCATGATGTAGTCGGCGCCGCCGTCCACCTTGGCCTTCAGGTATTTGAGGTCAATTTCCAGGTTGGGGGCTTCAAAGTGCTTCTCCGGGTAACCGGCCACGCCAATGCAGAAATTAGTCTTGCCGCCGCTTTGGATATCGTCTTCCAGGTAAATGCCGTGATTGAGGTTTACCACCTGCTTCAGCAGGTCGCTGGCATGATGGTGGCCATCTGCATGGGGCACAAAGCTGGGTTCGTTCTTCTCGGCGTCACCGCGCAGCACCAGCACATTGTCGATGCCCAGGAAGTGGAGGTCAATGAGGGCATTCTCCGTTTCCTGCTTGCTGAAGCCGCCGCAGATGAGGTGCGGCACCGCATCCACATTGTAGTGGTTGCGCAGGGCCGCGCATATACCCACAGTGCCGGGCCGCTTGCGCACTTCCACCTTCTCAAAGCTGCCGTCGGACCGCTTCTTGAACATGGTCTCTGCCCGGTGGTAGGTTACGTTGATCCAGGAAGGCTTGAACTCCATCAGGGGATCCAGGTGGTCGTACAGTGTTTGGATGGTCTTGCCCTTCAACGGGGGCAACACCTCAAAGGAAACCAGGGTCCTGCCGGCCGCCTGTTCTATATGTTCGGTTACTTTCATTGCTTGCTGTTACGGAGTGCAAATGTAGTGGGCAGGGCCGGAGTTTGGAAAAAACGTCGGAGGCCGGCCACCCGGTATTAACCATTTGCTTCCATGCCGGAACAGGCGCCCCCCTTACATTTGCTTTCAAATTGTCCGAACCTTGCAACTCACCATCCGCACCAACAACCTGGTAAAGACCTACGGCGGCCGCACCGTGGTGGACCATGTGTCTGTCAACGTATCGCAGGGCGAGATCGTGGGCCTGCTGGGCCCCAATGGCGCCGGCAAGACCACCAACTTTTACATGGTGGTGGGCCTTATCCGCCCCGATGAAGGCGAAGTGTTCCTTAACGACATCAATATCACCAAACTGCCCATGTACAAGCGGGCCCAGATGGGCATTGGCTACCTGCCCCAGGAAGCCAGTGTATTCCGCAAGCTGAGCGTGGAGCAAAATATCATGGCCGTGTTGGAAATGACCAGGCTCAGTAAGGCAGAACGACAGCAGAAGATGGAACAGCTGATTGAAGAGTTCAACCTGGGCCACGTGCGCAAGAACAATGGCGACAGCCTGAGTGGCGGCGAGCGCCGGCGTACCGAGATCGCCCGCGCCCTGGCCGTGGACCCTAAGTTCATATTGCTCGACGAACCTTTTGCCGGCGTGGACCCCATAGCCGTGGAAGACATTCAGACCGTGGTAGCCAAACTCAAATACCGCAACATAGGCATCCTGATCACCGACCACAACGTAAACGAAACCCTCAGCATCTGCGACCGCGCTTACCTGCTCATTGAAGGAAAGATCTTCAAGCATGGCACGGCACAAGAACTGGCCGACAACGAACAGGTGCGCCGACTCTACCTGGGCACCAACTTTGAACTGCGCCGCAAAGACTGGATTATAGAGATGGAACGGGAACAGGCCGAACGCAAAAGGGCCGCCGCCGCAGAGTAACCGCACTCTGCCGGAAAAATCCGATTTTCACGGGTATGAAGTTGTTCTACCCCCGGCTGCTGTTCAGCCTGTTGCTGGCATCCCTGCTTGCCACCCCGGCAATCAATGCCCAATCGAAGCGCAAGCTGCCCAATATCATTTATATCTATGCCGACGACCTGGGCTATGGCGAGTTAGGTTGTTACGGACAGCAAAAAATCAAGACACCCAACCTGGACCGGATGGCGGCAGAAGGCATGCGCTTTACGCAGCATTATGCCGGCGCCCCTGTATGTGCCCCCTCGCGCTGCATGCTCATGACCGGCATGCACAGCGGACATTCCGCCATCCGTGGCAACTTTGAGCTGGGCGGTTTTCCCGATTCATCCGAAAGGGGACAAATGCCCCTGCCACATAACAGCATCACGGTAGCTGAACTGCTCAAGCAAAAAGGATATGCCACCGCCCTGGTGGGCAAATGGGGCATGGGCATGGCCAACACAGAAGGCAGCCCGCTGAATCAGGGCTTCGACTATTTCTATGGCTACCTCGACCAGAAGCAGGCGCACAATTTCTATCCCAGCCACCTCTGGGAAAACGACCATTGGGATACGCTGCCCCAGCCCTGGATCAACATCCACAGCAGGATCGATCCGGCAACGGCCACCGATGCAGACTTTGAAAAATTCAAGGGCAAAGTGTATGCGCCAGAGCGCATGACCCAAAAAGCCCTGGCCTTCCTCGACCGCAGCCGGCAACAGCCCTTTTTCCTTTACCTGGCTTACACCCTGCCGCACCTGGCCCTGCAGGCCCCCGACGAATGGGTACAGCGCTACATTGGCCAGTTCAATGAACAGCCTTACTACGGGCAGCAGGGGTATTCCCCGGTGAAATACCCACAGTCAACCTATGCCGCTATGATCAGCTTCCTCGATCACCAGGTGGGTCTCATCCGCCAAAAGATCCGCGAACTGGGACTGGATGAGAACACCCTCATCTGCTTCAGCAGCGACAATGGCGCCACCTTCACCGGCGGCGTGGACATACAAGGATTCAACAGCGTGGCCGGACTCCGCGGCCTTAAGATGGATGTGTACGAAGGCGGCATCCGCGTGCCCTTTATTGCCCGTTGGCCGGGCCATATCAAAGCAGGCAGCACCAGCCACCTGGTATCGGCCCAATACGATATGCTGGCCACCCTGGCAGACCTGACCGGCAGCCCCGCGCCGCCCAGCGACGGCATCTCCCTGCTGCCCGAACTGCTGGGAAAACCCGGGCAGCAGGAGCATAGTTTCCTCTATTTTGAATATCCCGAAAAAGGCGGCCAACTGGCCATCCGCATGGGCAAATGGAAGGGAGTAAAAACCAATCTCCGCAAGCAGCCACAAGGCACCTGGGAGCTGTACGATCTTGAAAAAGACCGCAACGAAACCACCAACCTGGCCGCCCAATACCCGGAGGTACTGCAGCAACTGGACGCCATCCTGCAGCGGGAACACCAGCCCACCCCGGTAAAAGCCTGGCAACTGCCTATAGGACAGCAGTAACTGAATGGCCGTTGCCTGACGCTTTTGATGACCTGGACAGGAACAATTTGTTTTCCACAAAGAACACAAAGAGGCACTAAGATGGTTTGTCCTTCTGGTGTACTTCGCGGCCTTTGTGTGGCCCTGCATTTTTACCGTTTGCCATCCTCCAGCCAGAGCCACAACAATCTGGTATCTTCTGTAGCCCCTGCATGAAGTTTGCTTACTTTCAGGGCCTGCAATTGTATGCCTGCATGAAGATCATTCCATCAGCCTGCCTGTGCCTGTCGCTTTCCCTGCCGATGTTGTGCCTGCCGCAGGAGATACATGTATCCAAAAAAGGAAAGGATACCAACCCGGGCACAAACGCGCAACCGGTGGCCAGCCTGGA
>JALOMZ010000212.1 GCA_025455205.1 Chitinophagaceae bacterium
ACCTCAAACACGCCGTGGTTGATGCGGAGAATGGAAATATCGAAAGTGCCACCGCCCAGGTCGTATACGGCAATGGTTTTTTCTTCGGTAGGGTCAAGGCCCAGGCCATAGGCCAGGCTGGCAGCGGTAGGTTCATTTACAATACGCAATACATCGAGGCCGGCCAGTTTGCCCGCGTCGCGCGTGGCCTGGCGCTGAGCGTCGTTGAAGTAGGCCGGCACGGTGATCACGGCCTTGCTCACGGGCGTCTTGAGAATATGCTCTGCCCGGTTTTTGAGTTCCTTCAGGATGAAGGAAGACAGTTCAATGGGAGAGTAGAACTTGTTGCCCACCTGCACTTTCACCAGGCGTTCCGTATCGTCGTCAATGATCTTGTACGTGAACAGGTCGGCATGCTCCCGCAGGTCGTTGTAGCTTTTACCCATCAGGCGCTTGGCACTGAAAATGGTGTTCTGGGGTTCCGTTTCCAGGAAAGCCCGGGCTTGCTCGCCCACGGAGGGGTTGCCGAATGCATCAAAATGTACAATGGAGGGCACCAGCGAACTGCTGTCGTGTTCCTTGAGTGCCACGGGTTTGCCGCTTTCCGGGTGGATGATGGCTACCAGGCTGTTGGTGGTGCCCAGGTCAATGCCTACAATCATTTCCTCTTGCTGCAAACTGCCCGTTGCTATGTTGATGCCAATTTTTGCCATATGCTGTTATGATGTAAAATGACTTTCTTCCCGAAAAGTTTGCAAAAGTAGCTCTTCCTTCACTGCACCATCTCCGATTATGGGAATTCTCCCCGCCGAAGCCGGCATTTATTACCGGGTGTCTCTGCAGGAAATTCCTTTGGCCCCCCAACGTCTGTGGTCACGGTGAACATATAGGCTGCAGGCCACCTGCCCATTTGTACAGGTTGGCCCGATCGTAGCGCAAGTACATGCTGAAAATTAGCTGATAGAACAGTGTAACGAATTGATGGCCTGTATGTTGTGGCGTTCTTCTGTCAATTGTTTTGCGCCGGAAGCACAGCGAACCAGGCACCAACACCTGAATGATCCACCAGGCAAGACAGGTGCTGCATCAGCCCGCACAGGTAAGCCGGGCGATTACCTGGAACCAGACGGGCGGAATGAATGAAGTATGTGACAAGCACCCGAAGGAAGGGGTTGCCGGTGTTCTGTGAGACTGCGGGCAATGCAAAAATGTCTTTCGGGGTCTGCGAGCATTCAAATGATCTGCTGTGAAACCAATCTGTTACCAGTTGACCAGCGGATGCCGGGTGTTGGCCGGGTAGCGAAATGCCCCCGTTTTAGCATTGTATAAAGAGTCTGCAAATACGCCTTGCAGGAAGAGTGGAGACGCTGGATACCTGAATCCGTCGGTGATTTTGCTGCCCCTGGCCTCCAGACCCTGCATGGGGTGTCGCCACAGCCAGGGAGAGGCCTGCATACAGATGGAATCTCCAACTACCGGGTGAAGGGTAATGTTGTGTAGCTTTTCGGATCGCGCGGAATGATTGCACTTGTCGAGGTAATGATGAAGTGTTTTGGGACTGCGCCAGAACCATTCAGTTTGTAAGCTTGCGAGCGATTGGGTTTTCCTGATGCCACTATGGCTGTAGTGTGCTGCCATCAGCCCCACGGCCAGGGTGAGGATATGTTTAGAGGGCATACCGGTTGTAACTGCAGGCAGGTATAACAATATGACCAAAAAGCTGGCCAGCCATCCGTAGCCGAATCGGTAATCTGGCGACATCAGCAGCCAAACGAATATGGTGACCATCATTCCAGTCCAGACATAGAACGCAGGCCGGGGAATGATTGATCGTTTCTGGAGCAGCGGCACCCATATGAGGGAGCTTAGCGCCAGCAGCAGGGCGGAAAATGCCAGGTTGAAATGGCGTGTAAACTGGGATAAAAACCATTCGGGAAACCAGGAAGCAAGCCCGACAGGTTGGAAGGGTGGTACATCCCGGTCTAAGAATTTGGGTGCACTGGTCAGGAAGAAATGTTCCAGTTGTGACTGGATTTCCGGCAGTGCAAAATCTGGATGGAGATAGGGTGCACGAAGAAATGGGTAGATCAAAAAGCCACTCATCACATAGGTGCGGGCCATCCAGGGTGCCAGTATCAAAGTCGCCGGCAGTATCCAGTTCAGTTTGATTTTTTTTCTCCAGGTATGATATGGCGAAACCGCCAGCACATACATAGGCAATATCAATGCCAGGGGCAGGCAGTTGGCCTTGGCGGTAATGGCGAATGTTGATACAACGGTGAGAAAGGGGACCTTGTTTTCAGTTGATTCGAATGCTGCCCGTGGTACCAGCAGTTCTATTATCACATACAAAACGAGCAAGCCGGCAAGCACATCATTGGAGGGGCTGTTCAGATTGGTAAGCCAGCTTCTCCAGCATAATACAAGAATACCCAGCCTTAACAGCTGCGTGAAGTTGTTGCCGGAAAATTTCGGGTGCCGCAGTAACCAGATAGTGAAGGCAATGACGAATACTGTATTGACAGGATATATACCCTGTTCATTTCCGAATAGCCTGGCGAATGGTGCATTCAACAGAAATACAGTTGAGTTGGTGGCTACCTGCTCATTTACGTTGGCCAAACCGGTGATGACAGGGTAGTCATGAAAGAACTCTGTTGAGGGTATGTGGTAGCTGACACTGTCGGCGTTGAGGGAAGGCAACAAAAGGTATACAAGGTACAAAACAGCAATGCATAGAGCCTGCCATGAAGTATGCTGCAGGTGGGCATTCAATTCGGCCACCAAGCTGGCGCGTAAATCTTTGAAACCATACAGCAGTATGGCGGGTAACAGCCAATACACATGCAATGGGAAAAAGAAGCTTATGGGCTGCAAAATGATGATGCAGCCTGTAGCTCCCATCAGGAGATTGGCAAAGCCGGAACGGGCTTGTTTTTGCCCGAACAGCAACAAATTGGCATGGTAGCCAATTGCATAGCTGATGAGGGCAAACAGGATGGTTGCAGCAAGTTTCAGGATCATGGGCCGTGGTTATTGCAATATCATCATTTTGCCTTAGCCTTTCTGGAAGAATTCCTCTGGTTCATCGCTGCAATTCTGGCCGCAGTCTTTATTCAGCCTGAAAGTCTCCCGGGCTTTGCCAGGGAGGCTGGTGATCATGCTGTAAGGCGTGCCTGCCAAAAGCCTGGGCAGCCATCAGCAGGATAAAAACAAAGGCCGGCAGGATGAACCGGTTGGCCCAGTCGGCGCAGAAAAACATGCCGGGTGCCAGCCAAATCAGCAGGGAAATGACGGCAAAAAGCAGGAGACGCGGATGGCTGCGCTTCAGCAGGAAACTGCCCCTAACTGCCAGGCCATAATAAAACACCAGCAGCATAGCCAGCACCCCGTTATGTGCCGGCGAGAAATAGGGGCGGGTCATCCAGACGGATTTCCATAAGCGCCAGGCAAACAACCGCAAGGAGGCCCAGGGGTTTGACAGCAGGAAAGAAATGATACCCTTTTCCGGATCATAAGGTACCCTGATCTGCGCTTCCAGGTCACTGGGCAAACCACATATCACGTTCATCCGGGCATTGTGAAAGGGATAGAAGAATTGCCTTGAATGTTCCAGGATGGCAGCAATGCCGATGAAGCCGGCGGTGCACAACAACAGGGCTGCAAGGATCTGTGTGCGATACCGCCCTGCATCCATGATCAGCCAGTAAACCATGCAGGTGATGGCAAAGAGCAAACCCACCGGCCGGAAAAAGGGCAGGGCCAACACAAGCAACCACAGTGCCAGCCACTGTAACCTTCCCGCAGGCTTGCGCACCAGCAGGTACAGGCCAATCACCAGCAGGCTGGTGAACACAGAATCGGTGTAGAGGAAATTATTCCAGTAGCTGATAACCGGGCAGGTAATAAACAACAGGGTTCCCCACCAGTTTATATGCCTGTTTGGTTGGATGCACCACAGCAGTCGGGCGAAGGCCATGGCTGCTGCCAGCGTGAGGATTGATTGCAGGAGGTAAACCGTGGCTATGGGCCATCCCATCCAGAGCTGTGCCACCCGAATGGCTATATAACCGGCATACATCAGGAAATGCGGACTGAAGCCCGATTCTCCCCGCAGCCAGGCCCTGGCCACGCCTTCGTAGGCCAATGCCTCCTGGCTGTTATTGATGCCATTCAGCCACCACAGGATGGCGTGGGTAAGGCACCATACAATCAGCAGCAGGGCATTTTGCCGAACGCTCAGGTGTGGGAATGCCTTCATGGATCAGCGCAATATCACCATTTTGCCGTAGCCCTTGTTGAAGAATTTATCGGTCACATCCTCGGTGTTCTGGTCAAAGCCATCATTCAGCCTGAACTTCTCCATGGCATTGCCATTGAGGCTGGTGATTACCCGGTAGAGATACACTCCATTGGCCAGTTGCTGGCCAAACATATCCGTGCCGTCCCATTTGTATTCCGTGATGTTGGTGCCTATGCGCAGCGGACCCAGTTCTTCCCGGGTGATCTCCTTCACGATGCGGCCGGTAACGGTGAGTATCTGGATCTTGAATTCCTGCGGTATTTCCGATCCGGTGATGGTGAACACAAAGGCGGTGCTGGTGCTGAAGGGGTTGGGATAGTTCAGCAGGTTGCTGATCATGGGTTTGTTCAT
>JALOMZ010000213.1 GCA_025455205.1 Chitinophagaceae bacterium
ATATGGGGGATGTGCGGGGAAAACCTGGTGTATACAGATATGGACCCGGCACCTGTGCCTTCCCTGAAATGAATGGTTGTATCATCAAAGACAAAGAGAGAAGCAATGGCAAATCAATTTGAACTAACTGGCAAACATATAGTGGTTACCGGGGGCACCGGCATACTGGGCGGCGCCTTTATTAACGGGATTGTGCAAGCCGGCGGTGCCGTAGGCATCCTGGGAAGAAACAGGGAAGTGGCAGAAGAACGCGCCAACGCCATCAACGCGGCCGGAGGCAAAGCCCTGGCCCTGGTGGCCGATGTGATGAACGAACAGCAGCTGCGCGAGGCCAAAAACAAGATGCTCGAACATTTTGGCAAGATCGACGGCCTGGTGAATGCCGCCGGTGGCAATATGCCGCAGGGCGTGGTGCAACCCGGCGACGATATTTTCAATATGAACCTGGACGGACTGCGCTATGTGATGGACCTCAACCTCTGGGGTACCATCATTCCCACGCAGGTGTTTGGCGATGCCCTGGCGCAAAATGAAACCGCCAGCATCGTGAATATTTCCAGCATGAACTCCAAGCGGGCCGTTACCAAGGTGCTGGGCTACAATATGGGCAAGGCCGGCGTGGACTGCTACAACCAGTGGTTTGCCGTGGAACTGGCCAATCGCTATGGCGACCGGATTCGCATGAACGCCCTCACGCCCGGCTTCTTCCTCACGGAGCAAAACCGCAATTTGCTTACCAATCCTGATGGTACTTATACCGAGCGTGGCGCCAGCGTGATCCGGCAAACGCCCTTCAAGCGGTTTGGCCATCCCGATGAACTGATTGGGGCACTGGTATTCCTGCTCAGCGATGCTTCCCGCTTTGTGACGGGTTCGCAGGTGGTGGTGGATGGAGGTTTCTCCATCTTCAGCGGTGTATAGCACGGGCAGGTGAACCCGCTGCGTTTGCAGGCCGGTTGCGGGGGCATCGCAGACCATGCGCAAAAAAGGTGAATGATTGGCCAATTCTGGCCAATCTTGCCCTGGCTGGTGTGCTTAACTTGCAGATAGATAATCCGCGCGGAACAAAGCCCCTGTTCGTGTTCAGGATGGCAAGGGATGGTTGGCTGTTTCGCTATTTGTACGTTCGTGATGCATATATCCTAAGCGCATGAAGGTTGCCCTGTTTGTACCCTGCTATATTGACCAGTTCTACCCCGGCGTAGCGGTGGCTACTATGGAGTTACTGGAGAAACTGGGCTGCACGGTCACATTTCCGATGAATCAGACCTGTTGCGGACAGCCCATGGCCAATAGTGGCTTTGCATCGGCCAGCGCGGGCTGCGACAAGAATTTCATTGCCAGCTTCCGCGATGCCGAATACATTGTAGGGCCTTCGGGCAGCTGTGTGTTGCACATCAAGGAACACTTGCACCACCATGAGGAGGAGGCGGCGGCCACCAAAATCCGCCAGGGTATTTATGAGCTTACCGAATTCCTGACAGATGTACTCCAGGTGAAGGAATTGCCGGCCCGTTTTCCGCACCGCGTGGGGCTGCACAACAGCTGTCACGGACAGCGGGGCCTGCACCTTTCTTCCATGAGCGAAAGGGTATTGCCTTCCTACTCCAAGCCGGAGCAGCTGCTGCAGATGGTAGAAGGCATTGAATTGCTGAAACCGAAGCGGGTGGATGAATGCTGCGGTTTTGGCGGCACTTTCTGCGTGTTTGAAGAGGCGGTGAGCGTGAAGATGGGGAAGGACAGGGTACAGGAACATGAAGACAATGCCGTTGACTTTATTACCGGGGTGGATATGAGCTGCCTGATGCACCTTGATGGCATCCTCCGCCGCAAGCAAAGCCGCACCAGGGCCATCCACATTGCGGAGATCCTAAATGCCAATATCCGATGAAAGTACAGGACCATGCCAGCGCAGCGGCCGCTTTCATAGCCGATGAACCCAGAACCGACTGGCACGATGAAACGCTCTGGTGGGTGCGGCAGAAACGGGATAAGGCTGCCCATGGCCTGCCTGAATGGGAGCAGCTCCGCAGCTGGGCATCACAGATAAAGGACCATACACTCTCGCACCTCGATCATTACCTGGAGGAGTTTGAGAAAAACGCCCTGGCCAATGGGGTACAGGTGCACTGGGCCGAAGATGGCGCCGCCCACAACCGGATCATCCATAATATTATCCGCAACCATAGTATTCAGCGCATCGTAAAGAGCAAGAGCATGCTCACAGAAGAATGCCATTTCAATGAATACATACGGGAGCAGGGAGTGGAAGTAGTGGACACCGACCTGGGCGAGCGCATTGTGCAGTTCAGGAATGAGCCGCCCAGCCATATAGTGCTGCCGGCCATCCACCTCAAGAAGCAGGATGTGAGTGAAACCTTTCATGAGCACCTGCAAACGGAGAAGGGAAACAACGACCCCCAATACCTCACGGCTGCGGCCAGGGTGCACCTGCGCGACAAGTTTGTGCATTCGGAGCTGGCCATCACCGGGGTAAACTTCGCCGTAGCGGAAACGGGTGCTGTTGTGGTGTGTACCAACGAGGGCAATGCTGATATGGGCACCCACTCGGCGAGGGTGCATATTGCCTGCATGGGTTTTGAAAAGATCATTCCTAAGGCTGAGCACCTCTCTGTGTTTCTTCGCCTGCTGGCCCGCAGCGCTACCGGTCAGCCTATCACCACCTATTCCAGCATATTCCGCAAGCCCCGGCCCGGGCAGGAGATGCACATTGTGATTGTAGACAATGGCCGCAGCCGCCAACTGGGTCGTCCCGACTTCCGAAACTCACTGAAGTGCATCCGTTGCGCGGCCTGCTTCAATACCTGCCCGGTATACCGGCGCAGCGGCGGCCACAGTTACCATACGGCGGTGGCGGGCCCCATTGGATCCATCCTCAATCCCAACCTGGATATGAAGGCCAATGCCGACCTGCCCTTTGCTTCCACGCTCTGTGGGTCGTGCAGCAATGTATGCCCGGTAAAGATTGACATACATGAGCAGCTTTGGAAATGGCGGCAGGTATTGGTGAAAGAAGGATATGTGGCTCCGGCCAAGAAACTGGGCCTGCAGGGCATGGCCTGGCTGCTGGCACACCCGGCTGTTTACCGGCTGGCGGGCAAAACCGGACGCTGGGTGATGCGCCGCATGCCCTTCCTGGTGAACAACCGGCTCAATCCCTGGTATAAGCAACGCGAAATGCCGACCCCTCCGGCCCAGAGCTTCCGGGATTGGTATTTGAAAAACAGAAAATCATGAGTGCCCGCCATCATATCATCAAAGCTGTAGCAGACAACAAGCCTGCATTTGTGCCATTGCCTGATATTAACCTGGATCAGGTGACAGGATACGATGATCTGGCAGCCCAATTTGCAACCGTGGTGCAGTCAATAGGCGGCCAGGTGGTGCCCGTGCCCGGGTGGGAAGCACTGAAGCCCTTGCCGCAGGCCGAACGGGCCGCCGGCAAATGGGTGGTCAATGCGGTGCCGGAACTGGGTGCAACAGACCAGGAGGTATCGTCCATGGATGCCGTGCAGCTGGCGGGCGTGGATATGGCTTTTGTGCCCGGGACCCTGGGCGTGGCGGAAAACGGTGCTGTGTGGCTCTATGAAAGCCAGATGATCAACAGGCTGCTGCCTTTCATCTGCCAGCAACTGGTGCTGGTGCTGGAAAGGAAGGCGCTGGTGGCTACCATGCACCAAGCCCTGCTGCAGGTAGATACTGCCCGGGAAGGATACGGTGTTTTCATTGCTGGTCCGTCTAAGACAGCCGATATTGAACAGAGCCTGGTGATTGGTGCCCACGGCCCCGTAGGATTGACCGTATATTTGATAGGCTGATCTTCATGTATCCCGGATGACCCGGCCTGGTCTAAATTTCGGATACAATCACCCAAACATTATAACTATGGCTGTTTCACGAAAAGAATTCCTGCTATCCGGAGGCAAGGCCTTCCTGCTATTGGCTGCCGGTGGTCCGTTGCAGCGGCTGAATGCCTTGGGCGCCGGCGATTTGCCAGCCCGCTCGCGCGTGAAGATGCGCTTTGCCACGTACTCCGATGTTCATTACGGGCAGCCAAAGACGGATTACGAAGGCATGCACCAGGAAATGGTAAACTGGATCAATGCCGAAAAGGCGGGCCGGGGGTTGGACTTCACGGTGATCAACGGCGACCTGGTCCACGACAACCCGGCGATGATGCCAGAGCTGCGCAGGCAGTTCGACCGCCTGCAGATGCCCTGGTACGTTACACATGGCAACCACGACATGATCAACGAGGCTGGCTGGCAGCAGGCTTTCGGGTTTCCCTACAATTATGCGGTAGTAAAGCATGATTACCTGATGTTATTCCTGAATACGGCCGATGATAAAGGAACCTACATTCAGGCAGACTTCGATTGGGTAAAAGAGCAGTTCAAACAACATGAAAAGGTAAAGAATGTGCTGGTGTTCATGCACATCACTCCCTTCAGCTGGACCAAGCACGGGTTGCCGCATCCCGAGCTGGCGGCGTTCTTCAGCAGCCAGCCCAGGCTGCGGGCTGTATTTCATGGCCACGATCATGATCAGGATGGCTTTAAGGTGCACGAAGGAAAGCACTACTTCTTTGACGGACATGCAGGCGGAAGCTG
>JALOMZ010000214.1 GCA_025455205.1 Chitinophagaceae bacterium
GCCTGCTATTTGCACGCCCGTGGAATAGGTGGTGCTGTATTGCACATTGTAGGTGGCATTGGCGCCAAATGCCACTGGCCCGAGGATACCGGTGGTACTGCCGCCAAAATGAATGACACCCACTGCAGCGCCGGCTGTGGTGCCCGGCTTCACCTGCGTATTGTCAAACGTAATGGGTTGGCTGTTGCTGATGAAGCCATAACCCAGGTTCAGGTTCTCCGAAATAATGAGCGGGAAATTGAGGGTGAGGGTGGCCGGGATGGGATTGACCGGCGACACCGAGGTGTTGATGGTGAAGCGGCGAATGATGGGGGTGTTGGCGGGGGTGCCCGATGCATCGGTACCCACAATGGTGCCGCTGTTGGTGAATGACCTGGATTGGTTGAGGTTGATGCTGATGTAATTGCTGGTCATGCTGAAGTCCAGGGTGCCGGCATTGGTCAGGTGGCCGTCATACAGGAAGATTCCCCTCGAGCCGGATGCTTCGGCCGTGATGCTGCCGGTGGCACTGTTCACCAGGTCGCCGAAAACCGACAGGCTGGTATTGGCGGTAAAGGGCAGGCGTCCATGGTTGGTGAGGGTGGCACAGGAGGCAGTGGTGTTGATGTTGACGGTAGTGCCGGCGGGGATGGTCACCGTGTCGTTGCGGGAGGGCACCACATCGCCTTCCCAGGTGCTGGCGCTGCTCCAGTCGCCGCCAGTGGCTTTGGCCCTGATATGACCGTTATTCAGGGTGGTACCGTTGACCGTTACGGCTGCACTCACACCGCCTTCGGTAATGGCACGCACCTGATAGTAATAGGTGGTGTTGGCAGAGAGGTTGATGTCGGTAAAGCTGTTGCTGGTGCTGAGGGTGTGGTAGAGGAAGGGGCCTCCGGGCTGGCTGGCCCGGTATATCACAAAGCGATAAGCCTCAGGTGTGGGAGAGGCCTGCAGGGAGAGGGTGAGTGTGCCGCTGGTGGGGTTGGTGATGGAGATCCCTGCAGGCGCCTGGGGCACGATGGGTGTAAAGCGGTAGAAACGGCGGCTGCCCTCATTCGGACTGTCCAGGTCGCTGAGCGTGCTCTGGCTGTAGCTGTTATTGGTGATGGCGGAAGTGCTTGCTGTTTGCGTGGCAGTGGCAATGCTGATGTACTGTCCGGCGGTGTTGCCATTGGCCAAACCAATTTGCACATCGCTCAGGTTGCCGTTGGCTCCCATGGCTCCATATACCATCTCCACCACCCCGGTGGTTTCGTACAGCTTCACCTGCCAGGTAGCGGTTTGACTCCCTGCGATTCCCAGATGCATGTTCAGGAACTCAATCACCAGGCAGCGGTTGGGGGCATTGCCCACCAGCTTGTAGTGCACTTTGCCGCTAGCACTGGTTACCACCCGGGCATTGCTGTTGGTGAGTACGCTGAAGGCGGCCAGCCGGGTTTGGCCTGCATGAAAGAGGCCGTTGTTGGGAATGTTGAAGTTGCCGGTGTTGAGGTCGATGAGTCCGTTGGATCCCACGTTGAAGATGCCATACCGGCTGCCCATCATGAAAAAATCGAAATCACTGAGGCTGAAGCTGGCTCTTTGAGCCAAGGCGCCGGAACTGGGGCCATGCAGCTGGGTGCTGCCGCTGCTCAGGTCCTCAAAACTTCCGTTGGTTCCGGTAGTGAAGGTGTAGTTGTTGCTGTTTTGGGCCCACAACACGGCATAGGTAAACAGGGTCAGTAGTAACAAAAGGGTAATTCTCCTGCTCATAAGCACTTGATTTGGGCCCAAGATTAGCCCGGCTTCAAGGCTTCGGCCGGCCCCACTGCATAAATGGGGGTTCTGGCTAAATGAATGGTGCACCACACAAAGTGGGGCTTGCGGCCCTATACTTTGCCGGCCGCAATCAGTTGTTCCAGTTCATCGCGGCGATCGCGGCTGATGGGCACTTCGCGGCCCGACTGCATCACAATCATGCCCCCATCACTGCGTACCCAGCGACTCAGGCGCTGCAGGTTGATGATGAAACTGCGGTGGCAACGGAAGAAACCCTGGGCGGGGCCAAGGTGTTTTTCGAAATCGCGGATGAGGCGGGTGACCAGCAGGGAGGTCTGATCGGTTTTGAGGATGCGGGTATACCCGCCTTCGGCTTCCAGCAACTCAATGTCGTGGGGAGAAAGGAAAAGGTACCCGTCGGCCAGGGGCAGCACCAGTTGCTGCCAGGTTTCGCCCAGCATGTTTTGACGCAGGGCCTCCACGCGCTGCGGGGTCTGGTGCCCGGCATGATACCGTGCCACCTTGTCCACGGCTGCCACCAGCTTGTCGATCCGGATGGGCTTGAGCAGGTAGTCGATGGCCGATACTTCAAAGGCCTGCAGGGCATATTCACTATAGGCGGTGGTGAAAACCACCTGGAAGGTGGGACGCTCTACCAGTTCCATCAATTGCAGGCCGCTGTATCCCGGCATTTCAATATCCAGGAATACGATATCGGGCTGCAGCTGGTGGATGGCCTGCAGCGCAGCTGGTACATTGGCCGCCTCGCCCACCAGCTGCACTTGCGGGCAATGCTCCTGCAGCAGGGTACCCAAAACATGCCGGGCTTTTTGTTCATCGTCTACTATGATGGCGCGCAGGGTGTTCATGGATGCATCATTGAGTTATGTCATACGGGATCATTCCTGACCGATGGGGATGAGCACCACCACCGTTGTGCCGGTGGCCCGGCCTTGTTCATCCTGCAAATCCGTATAGGTTACCGCTATATTGGCAAGGCGGCCCTGGTTCAGCAGCTGCAGCCTTTTCTCGGTGGCAGAAGTGGCAAAGCTCTTGTGCCGGCCACCCTGCCGCAATTGGCGGTAGTAGGCTGCCTGCTGCCTGCCCACGCCGTTATCGGTTACCTCCACCCGCAGCAGCTGCGGGTTTTCCAGGCTGAACAGCACGTCCAGCCGCCGGTTGCTGGTTTTATGCAGGAGGCCGTGCTTGATGGCATTTTCCACATAGGGCTGCACCAGCATGGGTGGTATTTCAATACCATGCAGGTCCAGGCCCGGCGCCACTTGCAACTGGTATTGGAACTGCTCATCAAAGCGCAGGCTTTCCAAGTCCAGGTAGTTGCGCAGCATGTCCAGCTCTTCCTGCAGCGAAATGGCCTGCCGGCCACTGGCATCCAGGATGCTGCGCGTAAGATCGCTGAACTTGCCCAGCTGTTCATTGGCCAGGCGGCTGTTGCCGGTCATGAACAGGTCCTGGATGCTGTTGAGCACATTGAACAGGAAATGCGGGTTCATCTGGGCCTTGAGGGCATTCAGTTCAGCGAGGACTTTCTCACGTTCAATGCGCTGCTTTTCCTCATTGGCAGCCATCTCCGCCTGCATTTGCCGGCGCCCGGCCTCCGCCTGCTGCCGCCTGATTCGCTGTTGCGCATACAGGATCAGCGATGCTACCAGCAATACCAGCAGCACCACCACCACATTGGTGCGCTGCTGCCGCAGTTGTGCCAGGCGGCGTTCCTGCTCCAGGTCCTTGATGGCGGCTTCTTTCTGGCGGGTCTGGAAGGCCGTTTGCAGGGCTTCGATACGTTCACTCTTTTCTGCCGTAAATACAGAATCCTTGATGGCTGCATGCCGCCTGAACCATTGCAGGGCCTGTGCAGGCTGGCCCGTTTTTTCATAACAAAGCGACAGCTGCAGGGGGGCATCAATCATGGCCTTGGTGTAGCCCATGCGCTTGGCACTGTCGGAGGCCCGGAGGTACCAGCCGATGGCTTCCGCATACCGGCCCTGCAGCATGTGGCTGGCGCCCATGTTCTGGTAGGCGGCCACTTCTATGCGTGGCAGCTGGTGGGCGCGTGCCAGTCGCAGGCTGATTTCGGAAAATGCCAGGCTTTCCTGCCACCGGCCCAGGCTGTTGTGCACATTGGCCAGGTTCTGGTTCAGCAGGGCCTGCCCAAACACAATGCCATGCTGGTTGCACAGGTCCAGGGCCTGACGGTAGGTGGTCACCGCCGCTTGCAGCTGCCCCTGTTCTTCCTGCAGGTGGCCAATATTGGTGAGGTTGCGGGCTTTTTCCTCCGGTCCAGCCTTGAAACGTTCCAGCAGCTGTCCGGCCTTCCGGTGAAAGCGGATGGCATCTGCATACTTGCCGGTTCGTTCCAGCAGGATGCCCAGGTTGGTATAGGTGTCAATCAGCAGGGTGTCGGCCTTCAAACGCCGGATCAGTTGCTCAGCTTCTTCCAATACCGTCTGGCTTTGCACATAATCTTCCTGCTGGGTGTAGGCCGCTCCCAGGGAATTCAGGGCTTCCGCCTTCAGGGCAGGCAACTGCAGGCTGTCGGCCAGGGCAGCTGCGGCCTGCATGGTGGCAGCCGCAGCAAATACATCGGAGCGCAGCAGGGTAGTGCCTGCCTGCAGCAGCGAATCCAGCCGTTGGTGTGGAGCCTGGCCCCAGGCAAACTGGCAGCTGAGCAGCAGGCCCCAGCCAACCATCATCCGCCTCCCCCGTTTGAGAATGTTTGGACACATACAGCCGGCAATATAATGGCTTCCGGGAGTTGCCCGGTGCTCAGGCAATGAGCAGGCGCTGCAGCCGCATGAACGGAGGGTATCATTGCATGAGGGATAATCAGGGCTATGGTCCATGGTCTTTCACCTGCCCTTCCTTCACCTGCCCTTCCTTCCGGTTTTTGCCCCACTCATCCCGGATGCGGAACTTTTTTGCCCCCGGCTGTAACGAATTTTGCCATGGACCGTAATAACTATCAAACACGCCGATCAAACCACTCAACCACAACTGCAATGACCGAGAGAGAGTATAACGAATGTGTCAGGCAATATGCCGACAATGTATACCGGTTTATTGTCAAAAACCTCCGGCATACCGAGGACGCGCAGGACGTGGTGCAGAGTGCCTTTGAGAAGCTGTGGGCCAACCGCGACAATGTAGACCCCGCCAAGGCCAAGTCGTACCTGTTCACCATTGCCTACAACCAGATGATCGACCACCTGCGCAAGGTGAAGCGCATGAGCTACAAGGAAGAACTGCCCGAAGGCGCCCTGGGCGCCGGCGACCAGCCCAAGCTCTACCTGAAAAAGGCCCTGGAAAATGCGCTGGCCACCCTCAACGAAACCCAGCGCAGCCTGGTGATGCTGAAAGACTACGAAGGATACAGTTATGAAGAAATAGGAAAGATCATGGACCTGAATGAAAGCCAGGTGAAAGTGTACCTGCACCGCGCCCGCGTGCAGCTGCGCAACTACCTGGTACGGGTGGAAAATGTAGTGTAAGAGAAGCCAACCAGATCTGAAACGCCTGAAAGACGCACATCATGAACCTCAACAGAAATAATTACGAAACCTTCTTCCTCCTCTATGTGGATGGCGAGCTGAGCCCGCAGGAGATGCTGGAAGTGGATGCTTTCTGCCAGAAGCACCCCGACCTGGAAGAGGAGCTGCAGCTGTTGATGGACACACGCCTGGCACCCGATACGGACACCCTGTTCTCCGGCAAGGAAGACCTGCTGAAGCCTGAGACCTGGGATGCCGACCACCTCACACCCATTCAAACCACCCTCCTGAACCTGCTGGATGGCGAAACAGCCACCGATGGCCTGGAGGAACAACTGGCCCGCGAACCACAGATGCAGAAGGAATGGGAATGGCTGCAGCTGGCCCGCCTCCACCCCGAAGCCGTTCCGATGGCCCATAAGCACCAGCTCATCCGCGCCCTGGCCTGGGATGCCGACCAGCTGACCCCGGTACAACAGCAGATGCTGGAAGCCCTGGAAACGGGCAACGCCGTGCCCGCAGGCGTGCTGGCCGACCCGGAGCTGCACAAAGACTGGATGCTGCTGCAACAAACCCGCCTGGTTCCCGAAACAGTGGTGATGCCCAACAAGGAAAGGCTGTTCCGCCAGGAAAAGCCGGCACAAACCCCCGTGATCCGCCTCACCTGGATACGCTACGTAGCTGCCGCGGCCGTACTGGCCGGTGTGGGTTGGGTATTGTTCAACAGCCTGAGCAATACAGCGCCCCAGGCCCCGCAGCTGAGCCAGCAGCAAAAGACCAGCCCTGCCGTGCAAACGCCCCCGGTAAAAACCATAGACACGCCCGAAGCAGAACAAATGCCCGTGCAGGAACCAGCGGCCGCCACCCCGCAGCTACTGCTGGCTTCCAATAACGACCGCAAGCCGCAACCGGCTGCCACAGTCAGCACAGCCGTTCAGGTGACTACTGCGGCCGCCACCCACCAGCCTGGTTCCGAACAAATGGCCAGTGAAATTGCAGCCTTCCGCCTCACCCCCCAGGAGGAAAAGGCATTGCAGGAAAGCCGCGCCGCCAATGTGCCCAACCTGCAGGAACGTGGCCGCGCCCCCATCCGGGCCCGCGATTATGCCGATGCACCGGAAGTACTGGTGGCCAGCAATAACAACCAGCCAGCCACTTTCCAGCAGGCGGTGATGATGGAGGAAGACGAAGAAGAATATATCAATATTGGTGGTGCCCGGGTAAAAGCCCAGAAACTGCGTGGCGTATTCCGCACCGTTAGCCGCAAGGTTACCCGCAGTTTCGAAAAGAGCACCGTAGCACCTGCTGAGACAGTCAGCTCGGAATTGCGCTGATTACTTGTACAAACGCATTTTAACTACACAACAAATACACCCATTTTTTATGAAACATCTTGTACTCCTTGCGGCCTGCACCACCGCCGCGTTGGTCAGCTTTGGCCAATCTGACAGCACACAGGCGTCTGGCTCCGACACTATCA
>JALOMZ010000215.1 GCA_025455205.1 Chitinophagaceae bacterium
TTTCAGAATTAGAGGTTTCCAGATCATGCTCATCGAATTCCAGCAAACCCATCTTGTGGCTGTGGTCGCCGCAGGTGTGTACAAACTTGTAGCTGGGCTGTGCAGGAATGGTGGGACGGCCGGCGCCTTTTTCACCCACCATCTTCTTCATGAGGCGGGTGCGTTCTTCCTGCACCAGTTTGCGCATCTGCACATCCTTTTCGCGGTCGAAGAATACGGTACCGTCTACAATGGTATAGAGTGATTTGGCGTAGATGCTCAGGGGATTGTCGCTCCAGAGCACCAGGTCGGCATCCTTGCCCACCTTGATGGAACCCACTCGATCGTCCACATGCAGCATTTTGGCAGGGTTGATGGTCACCATGTTCAGGGCTTCCTCTTCCTTCAGTCCGCCATACTTCACAGCTTTGGCGGCTTCCTGGTTGAGGCGGCGGGCCATTTCGGCGTCGTCGCTGTTGATGGCCACGTTGAGGCCCACACGGGTCATGATATAGGGGTTATAAGGAATGGCGTCCTGCACTTCCAGTTTATAAGCCCACCAGTCGCTGAAGGTGGAGGCGTTGGCGCCATGGGCCTTCATCTTGTCGGCTACCTTGTAACCTTCCAGGATATGGGTGAAGGTGTTGATCCTGAATCCAAACTGTTCAGCCACGCGCATGGTGTTCACGATCTCGCTGGCCACATAGCTGTGGCAGGTGATGAACCGCTTCTGGTTCATGATCTCCACCAGAGCGTCCAGTTCCAGGTCGCGGCGGGTGCCGGCCTTGTTGGCCTTCATGGCGGCCTCGTAATCCTTGGCGCGGGTGAAGGCATCTACCAGCACCTGCTCCACGCCCATGCGGGTGTCGGGGAAGCGGGTGTTGCCCTGGGTGGCAGAGGTACGCTTCACGTTTTCGCCGAGGGCGAACTTGATGAAGGGATCCCAGTTCCTGAATTTCAGGCCTTCGTCGTTGGCGCCCCAGCGCAGCTTGATGAGCTGGGTTTGGCCGCCAATGGTGTTGGCGCTGCCATGCAGGATATGCGAAGTGGTAACGCCACCGCTCAGCTGGCGGTAAATGTTGATGTCATCCGGATCGATATTGTCCTGAATGCGTACCTCGGAGGTCACGCTCTGTCCGCCTTCGTTCACGCTGGCGGTGGCAATATGGCTGTGCTCATCAATGAGGCCGGCGGTGAGGTGCTTGCCGGTGCCGTCTATCACGCGGGCGCTGGCATCGCTGAGGTTCTTGCCTACGGCGGCAATCTTGCCATTCTTCACCAGCACGTCGGTTGCCTGCAGCACGCCATCCTTTTCACTGGTCCATACCGTAGCATTTTTGATCAGGATATTTTCCGCCTTGGGCATTTCCGTGCCTCCGAATCCTACAAAGGGATAGAACACTTTGCCGGTTTGAGGCGCTGCCTTGCGGGCGGCAGAATCAGTTTTGGCCACTGCATCTTTGGTGCGCACGGCGCTCCAGGTGAGGGTATTGCCCAGGCTGTCGAGGCCGGTGCCCTGCCATACATCGCCATTGCTCACACCGCTCAGGCGGATGGCGCTCGCGGGCAGGCCTGCTGCAGCACCGCCGCCCATCATGTTGCCCATGCGGCCACCAGGGCCACCCATGGGCCGGCGGGTGCGGGGTGCAAAGCCGATCTTCACCATCTTGCCATCAAACGAGAACTGGGTTTGCAGGGTATCGGTGGCGCTCACTTCTGCGCTGCTGCTGCCCTTCACTTCCAGGTTGTATTGCACGGCGCCCGCAGGACCGTTCACGGTGAGGGCGTAGCTGCCGTTGATATTGTACCAGTTATCATCCTTGATGCGATAGGCATTGCCCTGCACCCAGTTGTGGTGGATGGTGGTCTTTTCGCTGAAGATGGGACCGTTGGTAATCACGAAGTTGGCCAGTTTGCCGGCGTCGAGGCTGCCCACTTTGTCATAAACACCCAGCAGGGTGGCGGGCGTTTTGGTAAGGGCGTCCATGGCGGCGGCTTCGCTCAGGCCATATTCCATGGCCTTGCGCAGGTTGCCCCAGAAGGTGCGGCCATCGCGTACATCGCTCATGGTGAGCGCAAATGGTACGCCGGCTTTTTCCAGGGCCGCCGGGTTAGAGGGCGCCAGTTCCCAATGCTTCATATCGGCCAGGCTCACATAGCGGGCATCATTGGGGTCTTCCACATCCTGCGCAGCGGGGAAGTTGAGCGATACGATGAGCGGGGCCTTGGTGGCCTTCACGTCTTCTATGCGCTGGTATTCCTTCCCGCTGGCCTTGATGATGTATTGTACGCCAAACTCATCACCCACGCGATCGGCCCGCATGAGATTCCACAGGTCTGTTCCCTGGGAGGGATCCATGATCTGGGGCAGGTTTTGCTGCTCATTCCAGGATCTGAGGGTCATGTTCACCCCTTCGGCCGAGGGGTTGGTTTTGTACCACTGGGCATCGAGGTAGGTTTGACGCAGCAGGGCAATGGTACCCATGAGGCTGCCGGGGTACGACTGCGTGCTGCTGCCCTTGCTGAAGGAATAGTGGGCAGCGGCCTTGTCTTTCAACATCACCAGGTTGGCCCGGTTGCCGGCCAGGGTCACCACGGCGCCGGTGCCGCGGGCGATGCCATCCTGCTGGTGGGTGAGCACGGTGCCGAAGCCGGCATCGCGCATGCCTTTGGCCTTGGCCTCATCGGGCGTGAACAGGCTGGCGGCGTCCACATCGGCCTTCAGGGCCTGGTTCCAGCCATAGGCACCCTTCACATTGGTTTCCAGCTGGGCCGGGGCGCGGAAGTCAAAGCCGCCGCGGCCTTGCTGGCGGGCCGGCATGCCATATTCACTGAAGATATCAATGAACGAAGGATAGAGGTACTTGTCCTTGCAGTCAATCACTACAGCGTCCTTGGGTACGCTTACGCCATTGCCCACAGCCACAATCCGCCCGTCGCGCACCACCAGGGTGGCATTGGTGAGGGTGGTCTTCGAATCTTTCACAATGGTGGCGTTCGTAAAGGCGTAGGCCCCGGATGCGGGCGCCGCCACCCCATTCACCGGGAAGGTAGGTTGGGCCCCGGCCTGCGCCATATACAGCACAAGTCCGGCCAACCAAAGCTTCACTTTTCTCATAGTCAGTGCTTTAGTTTATTGATGGTGTTAGGTAATACGGAAAACGAAAACTACCGCTTTTGACGACAATAGTCCGGATCATCAGCAGAAAAGGAATGATTTTTTTGACCGGCGACATTCTGACCAGCAGCATCTCGCGCAAAATGCAGGGTTTGCCCTTTATGTGACCACTTGCCCCTATTTTAGTGGTGCAACCTTTGATTCACTTCATTCATCGAACGCTTTTCCACGGGGATCCATTCTATGCGCCGCCTCAGGATATTACTCTACTGGCTATTCGGCAAGGAAAACAATGTAAGTGCCGGGCAACTTCTTCGTTTCCTCACCAAACCCAGAATGGAAAAAATAGCCAGCAAGTTTATTGACCGCATGGAAGCGGAAGAACCGTTCACCAGGGTGTTTTTCAAAGGCGTATCCATGCCGCTCTATTGGCCCATTTCCCTGCCGGCTTCATTGTTGCACCAGGTTACGGCTGAAACCTTTGACGCCAATGACTGGCATTATTACCAAAAGCCAAGCACCCTTGTTGACCAGGATGAAATCCTGTTGGATATCGGAGCGGCAGAAGGATTATTTTCACTTACGGTTGCCCCTCGATGCAGGCAACTGATCCTGGTAGAACCTAACAGTCTTTTTTGCGCCTCCCTCCAAAAGAGCTTTGCGCCCTATTCCAACAAAACAACCCTTTACCAAACAGCTGTTGGCAATAGCCAGGGGGTGGTATCCTTTGCAGAAAACCACTTGGCCGGGCAAATAAGCCATGAGGGCGGAACGCAGGTGCCCATCACCACCATAGACATGCTGATACCTGAGCGGCAGGAAGTCACTTTCTTAAAGGCAGACATTGAAGGTTTTGAATTCGAAATGCTGCAGGGTGCCAAAAACACCATCATAAGAAACAGACCCAAAATGGCCATTACCACCTATCACAATGAGAACAATGCCCAAGCCATAATCGATCTCATTCTGGGCTATGTTCCCAGCTACAAATACCGGAAAGAGGGAATTTTCGAAAAGGGCGGCAAGCCGGTCATGGTTCACTTCTGGCATTGACCGGATAGAAGGTGCAGTCATCAAAACCCAGGCTTGTACAGCCTATCGCGCAACGGCAGTATCCACCTGCGATTCCCTTAGCGGATTGATGTACCCGCCTTGTAATGATCAATGGTTCTGGCGATCCCTTCCTGATAGGGTGTTGTCCGAAAACCAAAGGTCTGTTCAAACTTCCCGCTGTCGAACAAATAGGGGCTGTCGTTCTGGTAGATCAGTTCAATGCTTTCGCGCAGGGGGCCAATGAAGAGGCCCAGCAGCCGCATCATCCATACGGGCATCACCTGCACCCCGGCAGGTGCCCCGGTAAGGGCTGCACTCATGCGCACCCATTCTTCCCCGGTGAGCGGTGGTTTGGCGGTGGGCAGGTGCCACACCTGGTTCCAGGATTGGGCATTGTTGCCCAGCATGGCCGTGGCCTTGCCGGCATCGGGGGTATAGGTGAAAGAATGCGGCACGGTGGCATTGGCCATCCATTGT
>JALOMZ010000216.1 GCA_025455205.1 Chitinophagaceae bacterium
GCGCTTGAGGTCGGCAATGATGCTGCTGGTGGCGAAGCTGGTATTGCCTTTCACCTCCAGCTGCAGGTAGAAGGGCAGGTTGGCAAAGGGGATCAGGTTGGGATAGGTTTCAAAGAGCAGCTGCTGGTACTTCAGTGATTCTTCGTGGTTCCTGTCGCGCTCTGCCTTGCGCCACAGCCCTTCATACAGGCGGGCCAGAAACAGTTTTTCATGGGTGCTGTCCAGTTGCGGATTGCCAAGCAGCTGCAGATAGGTGGCTGTGCTTTGCTGGTAATCGCCCCGGTGCCAGAGCAGGCGGGCGCGGTATAATTCAAAGTAGGGTTTGATCCTGATGCGCGGGTCATTGGCATAGTAGTCAGACATCAGCTTCATGAAATACACGGGGCTGAAGCGTTCCATGAGGTAGTAGATCTCGTCGTAGCCCACGGTGCTCTCGCCGCAGAACAGGTCGTATATGATTCGTGCCCTTTCCGGGTTCAGTGCCAGCTGATTGGCCAGTACGTATTCGTGGGTGTACTTGCGTGCTTCCAGGGCGGCCACTTCATAAAGCCAGCGCGGGTGGTACCACCAGTTGGGGTGCAGGAATTTTACCGCATCTATTTTCTTGTGGTACCATACCAGCTTTAACAGCCCTATCGTGAAATCGTACTGAGGCTGGGTGAGGGTGGTGCCAATATGCACTTCCTTGAAGTTGGCGGCTTTGTCGAGGGTGATCCAGGCGCTGTCCAGCTGCCCGTTGTACATATAGCTGCGGGCCAGGGCAATATTGTACCAGCCAAAACCCGGCGAAGAGTTGGAATAGGTAATGGCTTCCTTGGCAATATCCATGGCCTCACGGGTGTTGCCGGCATAAATGTTCAGCATGGGCAGGTAGTAGTAGGGCTCCATCAGGTTTTTGATGCCTCCGTACTTGTACTTATCGCGGTTATAAAGCTCAATGGCTTCGCCAAACTCACCGATCTCCGCCTTCATGCTGCCATAATTGTTCCAGCTGATAGTGCCGGCTTCGGCCATCTGCTGGTAATAGTAGTTGCTGCTGTCGTAGTTCTTCAGGTAGCAATGGATGAGGGCCAGGTAGTGATAAATGAACTGCCGGTCAAACTGGCTTTGGAATTCGCCGAACCAGAGGTTGTTCTGGGGCATGTTCTTCCGGATATAGGCAAAGCCCTGGTAGCAGGCTTGCAGGGCCTTCTGTTCGTTTTCGGCCACGCTGTTGCCGAGGAAGGAATATTCACGGCTGGTGTAGAAGCGGTTGCGGTGGATGATCCAGGCCTTGCTGCCATAGATGCCCAGGAAGTCGCGGCGAAAGTTCTTGCGTTCCACCTTGGTAAGTACCCACATGGCGCTGTCTGGCATCTCCAGGTATTCATAGCCTTCCCGAAGGGCACGGGCCATTACCAGGTAATCGTTGTAGCGCAGGTTGTTCTGCATGTAGAACATGGGGTCGTTGTAGAGCGACGACAGCAGGCCGCTGTAGTCTTTCTCCATCAGCAGGAAGGCCTTGCGCAGCAGGGGCAGGGCGCGCTGGTAGCCACTCACGTCTACAGAGCGGTCGTGCAGGTAGAGGCCCTGGTACATCCAGCCTACATAGTAGGTGCTGTCCAGCCGCACAAACTCGCGGCCCCGGGGCAGGGCATCCTTATCCACCGGGCTCACGCCCTGGCGCTTGGCATCAATTTCATACCGGGCAGCGGCCCGCTGGGCATGAACAGCCGGCAGGGCCAGGAAACAGCAGGATAATATGAGGAGGCTTCTGATCATGAATGCAGCGCGGGTTGCGGTATCAATGGGTGATCCTCAGTTTATGCAGGCGGTCTGTTTCCATTTTCAGGATGCCGGGCAGGGCATTGGCCTTGGCCTCCTTATTCTTGTAAATAAGGCGATGGTCCAGTACAGGCAGGGTGAGGTCGTGGATATCGTCTTCCGTCACAAAGGTGCGTCCGTTTACCAGGGCATATGCCTTCAGGCATTTCAGGAAGGAGATGCCGCTGCGGGTGGACGCGCCCAGCAGGATGTCGGGGTGCTTGCGCGTGGCCCATACAATGTTGCGTACGGCCTTCACCAGTTCTTCATGTACCTGCACCTTCTCGGCTTCGTCCTGCAGGCTCAGTATCTCCTGCATGGTCAGCACCTGCTGAATATGCTGCAGGTTGTCGGCAATGCCCAGGTAGTTGTTGTAGATCTCCAGCTCGGTGTCTTCATCCACATAGCCGAAGATGATCTTGATGGAAAAGCGGTCCAGCTGCGCTGCCGGCAAAGGATAGGTGCCTTCCATCTCAATGGGGTTCTGGGTGGCAATGGTGAAGAACATCTTGTTGAGCCGGTAGGTGGTGTCGCCAATGGTGATCTGGTTTTCGGCCATGCACTCCAGCAGGGCGCTTTGTACCTTGGGCGAGGCGCGGTTGATTTCGTCGGCCAGCAACACATTGGTGAACAGGGGCCCCCGCTTGAAGATGAATTCCTTCTTGTCTTCATCGAAGATGTGTGAGCCTATCAGGTCCATGGGCAGCAGGTCGGGGGTAAACTGTATGCGTTTGAAGGCCACCCCGCCTTCTGCCGCGTCGCCCGAGCTGATGCTTTGTGCCAGGGTCTTGGCCATCACGGTCTTGCCGGTGCCGGGGTTGTCTTCCAGCAATATATGCCCCTTGGCCAGCAGGGCCGTGAGGATATACTTGATCTGCTGCCGCTTGCCGCGGATGACCGTTTCAATGTTGTCGATCAGCTGCTGGAGGTGTTGCAGGGCCTGTTCGGTTTGGGAGGTTGCTTCCATGTGTTGCTATTGTTTGAAATGGTGCTTGGTATCAGGAATACAGGGTGGGTTTGGAAAAGAATTGGATGGTGCGACGGGTGTTGAGGAAATGGCTGAAGCGGTACCACTTGCCCAGCTGTTGAGAAATGGTGGGGAAGATGCCCGGATAGAAGGCATCCATCACCGCCAGTTCACGTGGGGTAAGCGGCTGGCTGCTGTATTTGAGCTTGAGGTAAACCTGTACAAATGCTTCCATGCGGGTGCCAAAGCGGGGATCGATGGTGTGGCGGGCATACTGCAGCGGAGTATGGTAGCCCCGTTCCAGGCCCATCTGGTTTAGGTAGAACATGGTGGCCATATAGCGCCAGTGCTGGCGGTCTGCATCGTTGCCCGTGCGGGCGGCCCGCAGGCGCAGGTAGCGGAAGCTCAGCCAGGGGATGCTGATGAACACCAGGGCCAGCAGTGCCAGGGCCAGCAGCGATTGCAGCATCACCCTGTTCCAGTCTGTGGGCCGGGTTTCCTCCGGTTTCTTATTCAGGGCGGCCTTCTCCTCTTCGCTCAGCATGATCTTGATCTCATCAATGGGGGCCGGACTGGGGAAGCGTTGCAGCAGGGAAAGGGCTGAGTCTTCCTCCTGCGGCGGCAGGTCTTTGAATGCGGTGGAATAGGATACGGCCACTATTTGTTCGCCGGCCTTGAGCTGGCCAAGGGCCACGGCACCAGTGTCGTGGGTGATCTTGGCCAGGGAAACGTCCATATCTAATGGCTGTTGGGGTACAAACTCGTAGGGCTGATCCCAATAAAGCATCTTTTCGATGCGCATGGTCACCTTTTTGGCGGCCGTGTCAATGGCGGTGGTTTTGCCATTGGCCACCAGCCAGGCGGTCTGCGAGGCCAGGGGCGGGGTTTGGTCGGGCTGGGGTGCTTCCTGTTGCTCGGCATCGGGCACGGTGGTGTCGAAGTCGATCCACCCAAATTCGGGGAAATAGGCCTGCACCCATGCATGGGCCTGGTCTTCATAGAACCAATACCAGCCGGGGTTCTTGCTGCTGCGGTCCACGGTCAGGAATCCGGTGGCCACGCGGCTGGGGATGCCCAGGGCACGCAGCATGAAAAGGGTGGCGCCGGCATAATAGGCGCAGTAGCCCTTTTTATTCTGGAACAGGAAGTAAGTGAGTTTGTTGGCACTGGGCATGCCGGGCACCCCGGGGTTGTCTGAATAGCGGAAAGTGGGCTGCCCGTTTTCATCCTTGCGCAGGAAATAGTCACGGATGGCAATGATCTTGTCGGCGGGTGTTAGGGCATTGGCCTCGAGCACTATTTGCTGGGCCAGGGTACGGATGCTGTCGTAATCATTGCCGCGCGGAATGAATGTGTAGTATTGGAAGAACTCGCGGGGCAGCAGATCATAGCCTTTCGCTTTGCGCAGTACTTCAAAACGCTGCTGCTGAAAGGCTTCGAGGTTCTTGTCGCCGGCCGGGTTGTACACAAAGTAGGCGCTGTTGAGCTCACTCACCATCATCTTGGCCCGGTAAGCGCTGCGGTAGATATCCTTGTTTTCATCCGGCACAGAAATGGGCTGTACAAAGAAGGCGGTGGTGGGGGCTGTGAACAGCCGGGCACTGAGGTTGTGCTTGTATACTTCGGCAGTGGCCACGCGGCGGAATTTGGTGCTCATGGCCTTGCCCAACACCGTGGTATCCTGCCGGGTGAAATACAGGGGTACCTGGCTTACATCCGGACTGAACAGGTCGTTATACGGACGCAGACTGTCTACCTCGAAGCTCTGGGTCTCCGTATCAAATTTGGAATAGTAATCGGTGGTAAAGTATAACGGGTTGGGCGTTTTACCGTCGGGGAAGAAATTGTC
>JALOMZ010000217.1 GCA_025455205.1 Chitinophagaceae bacterium
TCAACTATCAACTTTCAACTGTCATCTCTGGTCTCCGGACTTCCCGACTTTCGGTCTTTCCGACTTTCGGACTGCTCACTTGCCAATTTATTCCTATTTTTTCCGCTGCTAATACGCTTTGCATGCAAACAGCCCCCAAGAAGATCATCAATGCCTGGGCCATGTACGATTGGGCCAACAGTGTCTACAACCTGGTGATCACCACAACGTTCTTCCCCATCTATTTTTTGGCAGTGACCAATAAGCCGGAATGGGATAATGGGGAAGCTGTTCCCTTTCTGGGCGGCACATTCCGCAACAGCAGTCTGTACGACTATTGCCTGGCTTTTGCTTATTTCCTGGTGGCACTGTGCTATCCCATTCTGACTTCTATTGCCGATACCCGGGGCAACAAAAAGAACTTCCTGCGTTTCTTCTGTTACATGGGCGCCCTGGGTTGCTCCATGCTGTATTTCTTTGAAGACCATGCCCTCTGGGTGGGGGTGCTGGGCCTGATCATGGGTGCCAGCGGCTACGCGGGCAGCCTGGTGTTTTACAATGCCTACCTGCCGGAGATTGCGGCGCCGGAAGACCGCGACCGTATCAGCGCCCGTGGTTATTCCATGGGTTATATCGGCTCGGTATTGCTGCAGATCATTGGCTTTGTGCTGGTGGTAAGCATGGCCGGCAACGAAGGCATGGCCACGCGCATCACCTTCCTGCTTACGGGCATCTGGTGGTTCAGCTTTGCCCAGATCACCTTCCGGGGCCTCCCGCATTCTGAGGGGAAGCCTTCCAATGGCGGCAACGTATTCACCGATGGCTTCAGGGAAATAGCCAAAGTGTACCACGAAGTGAAAGGCATGCCGGTGCTCAAGCGCTTCCTGCGCGGCTTCTTTTTTTACAGCATGGGTGTGCAAACCGTGATGCTGGCGGCCACCCAGTTTGGCAGCAAGATCCTGGAACTGCCCGATACCAATCTCATCATCACCGTGGTGCTGATTCAGCTGGTGGCCATCGCAGGCGCCATCCTCATGAGCCGGCTGAGCATGCGTTTTGGCAACCTGATTGTGCTCATGGCCGTTGTGATGCTGTGGATCGGCATCTGCCTCGCGGCCTTCTACACCGTGCGATTCAAGGAAGCCGGAGGCAGCGCGGTGAATGCGTTCTATGGCCTGGCCGTGGCTGTGGGCCTGGTGATGGGCGGTATACAGTCGCTCAGCCGCAGCACCTACAGCAAGCTGATGCCGCAAACGCGCGACACGGCCTCCTACTTCACCTATTACGATTTCAGCGAGAAGATCGCCATTGTGCTCGGGCTTTTCACCTTCGGCTATGTAGATAGCCTGCTGGGCATGAAGTATTCAGTGCTTTCACTGATTGTCTTCTTTGTCATCGGATTGATCTGGCTTTTCTCAGCCAGGTATTGGCAGAAAAGGCACCAGGCTGAGGCCATGGTAACCGCTTCCTGATGCGGCCGGTGGGTTACCTTTGCCTGAGACGCTAGGGCTTGCATCCTGCAAGCCAGGCTATCTGTAATACCTGCATCTATGAAACTCTACTCCATCAATACCGGATTCTTTAAGCTGGATGGCGGCGCCATGTTTGGTGTGGTGCCCAAAGTGATCTGGAACAAACTGAACCCGGCCGACGAAAACAACCTTTGCAACTGGGCCATGCGCAGCCTGCTGATTGAAACGGGCAACCGCCGCATCCTCATAGATAACGGACTGGGCGATAAGCAGGATGCAAAGTTCTTCGGCCATTATCACCTCAACGGCACCGACAGCCTGCAGGGCAACCTGGCCAAATACGGCTTTTCGTTCGATGACATCACCGATGTGATTCTCACGCACCTGCACTTCGACCACTGCGGCGGCAGCATTGTGCGCGAAGGCGACCGCCTGGTGCCGGCATTCAAAAACGCCACTTTCTGGAGCAATGAACGCCACTGGCAATGGGCCACCCAGCCCAACGACCGCGAGAAGGCTTCCTTTCTGAAGGAAAACATACTGCCCATACAGGAAAGCGGACAGCTCAGATTTGTGCCGGTGGTGGAGTCGGGCACAGTGCCCTTTGATGATGTACCGGGTATCTCCATGCGCTATGCCTTTGGCCATACCGATGCCATGATGTTGCCGCAGGTGGAATGGAACGGCCGCACCCTGGTGTACATGGCCGATCTGCTGCCTTCGCCGGCACATATTCCCCTGCCTTATGTAATGGGATACGATATGTTTCCGCTGACCACCCTGCAGGAGAAAAAGGCTTTCCTGGAAGAGGCCGCAGCCAATGACTATCTTCTTTTCTTCGAGCACGATCCTGTGGTGGAATGCTGCAGCCTGGTGCGCACGGAAAAAGGCATCCGCGCCGGACAGTCGGGCGATCTGGCCACACTCTGGGGTTAGATTATTGCTCATGTTAGCGCAGGTTTCATACTGGCGCAGGTCTCCTGACCTGTTCCAGTCATATCGCTGGCATCTTTGTGGTGCTTTGAGTGCCTGGTGGGAAACAGAATGGAGTTCCCACAAAAACCTTACAGGCGCAGGTCTCCGGACCTGTGCCCATGTATTAAATCATTATTGAAATGTAATCACCAGTGCACGGGGGAAGACACGAAGGGCACATGGGGAAAGCTATACTGGGGTCAGTCTTCACATAGGGGGTACCAGCCGGAGGCAGGCGCCAGTAGGCTCGGATGTGGCACCAGCCAGAGGCAGGCGCCGGTTAGCGCCGCAGCTCCAGTAGTGAGCTCAGGGGGTGACGCAAATTGTAATACCCCATCATATCCACTTTGATGCTTCCTACGGTGATGGGCGATTCAATGCGCACGGGCAGGCGGTTGGCATCGTCGCTCACCCATACCGTCATCTTTTCGCCGCCCTCAAAGATGGAACCCTTCAGCAGCAGGGGCTTGAACTTGATGCATCGGAACTTGCCATACCGCGTTCTGATGATCTCGCGCCCCATGTAGCGGATGTACATGTTATACACCTTGTTATCGAGAAACAGGTCGAAGGGGATGAGGTCGCCAATTTTGGCGCTGTTGAAATCGATGTTGCGGGCCATATACACCTCGCTCAGCACATCCTGCACACAGGCGGGAATCTGGAATACGCCGTTGTTGGTGACGGCGGTACCCTTGTCGTGGTAGAAGCTCACATTCTCATAAATACGGTATCCGCCCTCATCTACATTGCGTATGAATTTCTGCGGCAGCAGGGTGAGGGTGTCCAGGTAGCTCTCATAGCGGTCGCGCACCCTGTAGATCCAGTCGTAGCTCGACAAAGTAGAGCCATCGCCCACAATATGGTACACCGGTTTGTTGTTGAGCATTTCCTGCTTTACGGAGAAGGATACATTACCGGCATGCACCCAGAGGCCCGCCAGGGTGTAGTACACATGAAACTTCACCAGTTCTCCATGCTGGAACGACCGGTTGCGCACCAGGCATGCCGAAGGCGGATTGGCCAGGCTGATGCCAATGGTGAGGAAGGTCAGTATGTACAGCCACAGTTTCTTCATGATGAGGATTCGAGCGATTGCCGGTTGAAGAGTTTAACGCTCAGGAGGATCAAACTTCCGGCGAATGCAGGCAAAATAATGTTAAGAAGCCATACCAGGGCCGATACCAGCAGGATGCCGAGCTGGTTGGCGGTAAACAGGCTGAATACAAAGAGGCTGATCTGGCTGCGGATGCCCAGTTCGGCCAGCGATATAGTGGGTACAATGGCAATGATCAGGAACATGGTGCTGGTGCCGGCCAGCATCTGGGGCAGGGTGAGGTCCAGCTGCAGGGCGCGGAATACCAGCCAGTATTGCAGCAGGAACACGCCATAGCGGGCGGCAGCCAGGGCCAGTATCTTCAGCAGTTCCAGGTGGCTGATCTCGCCCAGGGCATGGATGAATATGGCATAGCGGTTCACCGGTGGCCACTTCTCTACAATCCGGATGGTGCGGCCCAGGTTGAAATAGACCAGCAGACCCAATGCCAGCACCGTGGCTGTTCCATACAGCAGCACATTGGTGAGCAGGGCTGGCCATTGCTCATTGGGCACATTGGGCAGCAGGGCCAGGTAGGCCACGCCCATTATGCCTGCTGTGAGGGTGATGATCAGCTGGGAAAGGCTGCTCAGTGCCGTGAGGGTGGCGGCCTTGATGCGGCTGCCATCGGGCATGTACAATACCCGGCCCAGGAATTCTCCCATACGGTTGGGGGTGATCATGGTGAAGGATACCCCGGCCAGCACACTCAGCAGGGCCCGGAACCAGGTGATGGGCATCAGGTGGTTAACCAGCTGCCGCCATTTGAGGGCTTCCAGTCCCCAGTTAAGGGCAATGAGCAGGATGGCCGGTACCAGGAATGCCAGGCCTTCCTGCATAGCCGATTGCCAGAGGCTGTCCCAGTGCTGCTGAAGGTTGGGTTGCCGGCTCAGTTGCCGGTAAATGGAAAAGGCGATGGCCAGGAAAAGCAATGGCCCCACCACATAGTTCAGCAGTAACTTGATATTTCGGTTTCGGGCCAAATGGCGATCCTTTTTACGGCCTGCAAAATACTGTTTACTTTCGATGGGCCGGGCAGCGGTTGATACCGCTCACAAACTGGCCCGTTCCCTCATCAAAAAATTACATGCCAA
>JALOMZ010000218.1 GCA_025455205.1 Chitinophagaceae bacterium
CGGTAGAGGTTTTCGAGGTGTTCATTGCTGATGCCGCTGGCCATCTGTTTTTTATGGCGGAAGCCAAAGTCGAAGATGGGGCCGAGCTCGCTGAGCCGGCCTTTCAGCAGGGTTTCCTTCATCTGTATGGCCTGCTGTTTCAGCTGGTGCATGGCATCAATGCTGGATTGGGCATCCTGCCGCACATTGGCCTGCTGCTCCTCAATGATGCGGCTGCTGAGGCGCGACTGCCCCGTGTAATACAGCACCAGGTTGTGTTCCAGTTCGTGCAGCACCTCGTATCGCAGGCGCAGCGGGTTCACCACCACCTGTTCACCCGGACCAAACTCCATGAAGTTGATGCCCCCAAAGCTGGCGGCATACTGGTCCTGGTGGCCACCCGCAAAGCCCAGGTCTTCGCGCTCAATGGCATAGGCCAGCTGTGCAATATCGTACTCACCCAGGGGCAGCTGGAGCATTTCGGCAAAGGCGCCAATGATGGCCACCACCAGCGTGCTGGAGGTGCCCAGGCCCGATCCCAGGGGCACATCTACAGAAGTAGAAAGGCGGAAGCCGGAAGGCGGGATGCCATATTGAGCCTGCAGCCGGTTGAACACGGCCGCATGCAGCGCCAGGGCATGGTCCGTTGGAAGCGGATGCTGCCAGGCAAAGTTCATTTCCGTATGTGTATCCAGATCCTGCAATACCATCTCCTGCCCGGCCATGGGTTCAATGCTGGCATGCGCAAAGAGGTCGATGGTGGCATTGAGCACGGCGCCGCCAAAGCGCGTAGAGTAGGGCGCCACATCGGTGCCGCCCCCGGCCAGGCCCAGTCGTAACGGTGCTTTGGATCGGTAATGCATGGAATGGATTCGGAGAACTAAAGATCAGGGATTCCGACTGTGTGCGAAGCACTTACAGTGTAAAATGCAATTGCTGCCGGCACCAGGCATTGAACTCTTCCTCCACCTCGCGGGCAATGGGCTCCTCCAGTTCTTTCTGGATGATCTTGTTATTGCGCAGGTCGAGCGTGAAGAGGTTGTTGCGGATCACCACATTGTCAATCTCCACCCATTGGTACTTGCGACGGGGAAAGGAATTGCGCACCACCAAGTCTTTGGTGAAGCCAAATTCATCGGGCACTTTCACCCATCGCTCTATCACGGCCAGCAGGGCATAGCCCCAGCCGATCCACTGGTGGTATTCAAAGAGTGGCAGCAGTATCCAGCTCATGGCCGCAATCATCAGCTCAATGCGGTAGTGCACCTGGAAGGTCTTGTCGGCCGAGCGTACCCAGCCATAGAGCCAAAGGCCCATGATCAGCAGGGGTATCACCAGCATCCACAGGTTCTTGCCAAACATGCCAATGCGGAACATGTAGAAGAAATAGGTAACCAGGAATATGGCCAGTAGCAACTGGCTCACCCGGTTGATGTACCGGAAGCTGGGTGATTTGAGCGTAACCACAAAATCGTAGGTGCCCGGCGGGCTGGAGGGAGTAGGTTCCATGGGCTATTAACGGAAGTGGCCATCAGGTATTGCTGGCTATCATGAGGTTGCACAGTTTCCAGAGTTCACGGGCGCCCACGTTGGCATCCCAGTCGTTTTCGCCCACGCCAATTTCCACCAGGTCGAAGCCAATCAACTTTCGCCCGCTTTCCAGGATGCGGCGGAACAGGTAGTTCACCTGGTCGGCATCAAAGCCGCCATGCACCGGGGTGCCGGTATTGGGACAGAGTTTGGGATCGAGCCCGTCGATATCAAAGCTGATATGCACTTTTTGCGGCAGGTGGTCCACAATGTCATCGCAGATGGAACGCCAGGTTTCTCCCTCGTACTGCCGGGCCTTGATATCGCGGTCGAAATAGGTGATCACCCGGTAATTGCTGTTGCAGATATACTGCCACTCGCAATGGCTGTAATCGCGCACACCCAGTTGCACCAGCCTTTCCAGTTGGGGTATTTCCTCCAGGGCATTATAGGCCACGCTGGCATGGCTGTACTTGAAGAATTCATAGGCCGGCCGCAGGTCGGCATGCGCGTCAATCTGCAGGATGCCAAAGGATCCGTGATGCTCGGCCAGTGCTTTCCAGTAGCCCAGGGGTGTGCTGTGGTCGCCACCCAGCAGGCCCACCAGTTTGCCGGCTTTCAGGAGATCGCTGGTTTGCTCGTATACCCAGTTGTTCATGTATTCCGAGCCTTCGTTGATATCCTTCATGCTTTTACACATGAACTTGTTGGCCTTGATTTCTTCGCCGCGGCTGATGAAGTCGATGAACAGCTCGGCTTCTTTGCGCAGGTAGTCGCTTTTCAGCAGCAGCTTCTTGTCTGCCGGCCGCATGTAAAAGCCCTGCTTCCAGGCTTCCGGCATATCGGGGTCAAACAGGTCCACCTGGCGAGAAGCCTTGAACACATGTTCTGCCGCCCGGGCCGTGCCTGCGCCGTAGCTTACGGTTACTTCCCAGGGCACAGGGAGTATGATCAGCCTGGATTCTTCTTCGTTGAAGGGCAGCCCGAAGATGTTGTTGTTGGGGTTGCCCGCACAGTTGACGTCAAAATTGGATAGGTCAGCCATAGGATGCTGCTAAAAAGGGCAGCGAATGTACAAAGATACCAGTCAACCACGCCCTTTTGCGTAAGGATGGCGCATTCCGGCCGGCTGCCGGCCGGAACATACCACTTTCCGCGCCTGATTTAACGATTTGGGAGATGGGGGAGGGCTCCGAACCCTGTATTTTTGTGGCCGACCTAACTGATGTTCTGAACATGAAGAAGACGCACATATTGTTGCTGGTGGCTGTAGCCGTTGCCATTGCTGTGATGATCAGCTACACGTCCGACCTCACAACCTACGACACCATTGCCTCGGCCAAGGAAAAGCCGGGCACCTATGTGCACCTCATTGCCAAGCTCGACAAGGCCCAGCCTATTGAATATGACCCCCTGAAAGACCCCAACTATTGCGCCTTCACCGTGGTGGATTCGCTGGGCGGTGTTACCAAAGTGATCAGCAACAAGCCCAAGCCGGCCGACCTGGAGATGAGCGAGCGGGTGGTACTCAAAGGACGCATGCAGGAAGACGGATTCCATTGCGACGATATCCTGCTGAAGTGCCCGAGCAAGTATAAGGACGATATGGAAGCTGCCAGCAAGCAGCTGCAGCGCGAAAGCTGATCGTCTGCACGTATCATCATTCCTGTTCATCCTGCCGCCGGCAGGATTTTTTTTGCTGTTTTTTTCCGCTACAGCCATCCCGATGCCCCTTGCCGCTTGACAATTGTCATTGTTCTGCCGGCAGGAGTGACACACCTTAGAGGATACACCTGGCGGGTTCTGGCGGGCAGGTTTGTTTGTCCGGCCGGCTGGTGTCTATCATCCACCTCCAGGCATATCACGCTTTAAACACCCACCTTGAAAAACATTGCCGTTTCCCCCATCCGACTAGGCAAGAATCCGGAAGAGATCCGCCAGGCCATTCTGGATAACCTGCATTTTTCCCTGGCGCGCACGCCCCTGCTGGCCTGTGCCAACGACTGGTACCTGGCGGTGGCCTATACCGTGCGCGACCACCTCATGAACAACTGGATCCGTTCGCTGGAGCATATTCGGTCCAGCAAGCAGCGGGTGGTGGGGTACCTTTCGGCCGAATTCCTGGTGGGACCGCATCTGGGCAACGCCCTGGTTTGCCTGGGATTGGAAGAGCCGGTAAAGGAAGCTGTAGAATCCCTGGGCCTCAATTTCAAACACCTCATACACCAGGAGGAAGAACCTGGCCTGGGCAATGGCGGCTTGGGCAGGCTGGCGGCCTGTTACCTCGATTCCATGGCTACCCTGGGCGTGCCGGCCATTGGCTATGGCATCCGCTATGAGTTCGGCATCTTCGACCAGCGCATCGTAAACGGCCAGCAGGTAGAGATCACCGACAAATGGCTGCGCAGCGGCAACCCCTGGGAAATTGCACAAACCCAGATCAGCTATCGCGTGCCGCTGGGCGGCTACACCCGCAGCTATACAGATGATGAAGGCAATTACCGGGTGCAATGGGTGGCAGAGCAGGAGATAAAGGGCGTGGGCTATGATACGCCCATTCCGGGCTACCGCAACAATGCCTTCGCCCTGTTGCGGTTGTGGAAGGCCGAAGCGGCTGAATCATTTGATTTCAATGAGTTCAACCGCGGCAATTATGCCAAGGCCGTAGATATGAAGGTGCGGGCCGAAACCATTTCCAAGGTGTTGTACCCCAACGATGAAACTGAGCAGGGCAAACGCCTCCGGCTGATGCAGCAGTATTTCTTCGTGTCGTGCTCCCTGCAGGACACCCTGCGGATCCTGAAACTCCGCGGCATGCAACCGGAGCAGATGGCCCAGGGCTTTGCCTTGCAGCTGAACGACACCCATCCTTCGGTAGCCATTGCAGAAATGATGCGGCTGCTGGTGGATGAACACCAGATGGAATGGGACAAGGCCTGGCAAATCACCCAGGCTACTTTTTCGTATACCAATCATACCCTGCTGCCCGAAGCGCTGGAAACATGGTCCCTGCCATTGTTTGGTTCCCTGTTGCCGCGGCACCTCGAGATCATCCTGGAGATCAACCATCGGTTCCTGGGTGAGGTGCGCAAACAGTTTCCCG
>JALOMZ010000219.1 GCA_025455205.1 Chitinophagaceae bacterium
GGGCAAGCCGGCCGACAACCTCCTGCTGAGCTCCAACCGGGCACGCAGTGTGGTAGAATACCTCATTGGCAAAGGCATCGATAAAACAAGGCTCACGGCCAAAGGCCTGGGCGCCACACAGCCCATAGCCGACAACAGCTCCGAAAGTGGCCGTGCCAAAAACCGCAGAACAGAATTGGTGGTCACGGGTTTTTAGTTTTTGGTTTTTCGTTTTTGGTTGTTAAGTTCAGGCTCTGAACTTGTGAACTTGTGAACCTTTGAACTTGTGAACTCGTGAACCTGTGAACTTGTGAACCTGTGAACTTGCGAACTCGTGAACTTGCGAACCTGTAAACTTGCGAACTTTCCTCATGCCCACAGAACTGGAATACCGCATTGCCCTCACACTGACCCCGCAAATAGGATGTGTAGCTGCCAAAAACCTGGTGCAGCATTTTGGCAATGCAACAGACATTTACAAAGCCAAACGGTCCATCCTGTCTAAAATGGAAGGCATTGGCACGGTGCGTGCCGACAGCATCCGTTCGTTCCAGGACTTCGATGCCTGCGCCCGCGAAGCGGCCTTCCTCGAAAAACACCACATACAGCCTCTCTTTCTTACTGATCCCTCCTATCCGCAGCGGCTGCTCAATTGCTACGACAGTCCTACCCTGCTTTACTACAGAGGATCTGCCAACCTCAACCATTCGCGCATAGCGGCCATTATAGGCACCCGCAAGAACAGCGAATATGGCAGGCAATGCGTAACTGAACTGGTGGAAGCCCTGGCGCCGCATGATGTGCTGATCATCAGCGGGCTGGCGTTTGGCATAGACACCCTGGCACACCGCGAAGCCCTGAAACAACAGCTGCCAACGGTGGGTGTGCTTGCGCATGGCCTGCATACCCTGTATCCGCCCGAGAACCGCAAACTGGCCAGGGAGATGGTGGAAGAACAAGGTGGCCTGCTCACCGAATTCATGAGCGGCACAGCCCCCGATAAACACCATTTCCCCACCCGTAACCGCGTGGTGGCCGGACTGGCGGATGTTACCATAGTGGTGGAAACAGACATCAAAGGCGGCAGCATGATCACGGCAGAACTGGCCAATAACTACAACCGCGATGTGGTGGCCTTTCCGGGGAGGGTAACCGACAGCCGCAGCCGCGGTTGCAACCACCTGATCAAAACCAATAAGGCCGCCCTGGTTACCTGCGGGCAGGATGTGCTGGAGTTCATGAACTGGCTGCCCCTGCGGGAAAAGCCCAGGGTGCAGCGCAGTCTCTTTGTTGAACTCAGCGCCGATGAAAAAGTGGTCTTCGACCTGTTAAACCAGGAGGCCCCCCTGCACATTGATGAACTCAATATCAGGAGCCAGCTTTCCTCCTCCGCTATGGCGGCAGCCCTGCTGTCGCTGGAGTTGCAGGGCATCATTGCCTCCCTGCCCGGCAAATTGTACAAGGTGGCTTAACGGCTGGCCAGTGGCAGTGTCTGCCCAGGCGATCATGATCATGTCATCCCTACCCTTTAAACACGGGAACGCTGAACTTTTGAACTTTCCTTCTCATCCCCCTACCTTTGCCCATGGCAACAAAAAAATCTCCCCTTACCAAGCCGGTTGACAAGTTTTTTGGCGAAGGACTCACCTTCGACGACGTGCTGTTGGTGCCTGCCTTCAGCCAGGTGCTGCCCCGCGAAGTGGATATCCGCACCCGCCTCACCAAGAGCATTTCCCTGCATATTCCCATCATCAGCGCCGCCATGGACACGGTGACGGAGTGGCAGCTGGCCATTGCCCTGGCCCGCGAAGGCGGCATTGGCATCCTGCACAAGAACATGAGCATTGAGCAGCAGGCCGAGCAGGTGCGCAAGGTAAAACGCAGCGAAAGCGGCCTCATCATCGATCCCGTGACCCTGCACGACGATGCCACCATTGGCGATGCCCTCAAGCTGATGGCCGAGAACAAGATCGGCGGTATCCCCATTGTAAATGGCAGCAAGAAACTGGTGGGCATCCTCACCAACCGCGACCTGCGGTTTGAAGACAACCCCCGCAAAAAAGTGAAGCAGGTGATGACGAGTGAAAACCTCATCACCGCTCCCGAAGGCACCGACCTGGTGGGCGCCCGCAAGATCCTCAGCAAATACAAGGTGGAAAAGCTGCCCGTGGTGAAGAAAGATGGCACCCTGGTGGGCCTCATCACCTACCGCGACATACAGAAAGTACAAAACTACCCCAACGCCGTAAAAGACGGATTCGGCCGCCTGCTGGTGGGCGCAGCCCTGGGCATTACCGGCGACATGCTGGAACGTGCCGAAGCGCTGATGAAGATTGGCGTGGATGTGGTAACCCTCGACAGCGCCCACGGACATACCCAGGGGGTGATCAATTCGCTGAAAACCCTCAAGAAGCATTTCAAGGGCCTGCAGGTGATTGCCGGCAACGTTGGCACTGCGGCTGGCGCCAAAGCCCTGGCCGATGCCGGTGCCGACTGCGTGAAGGTGGGCATTGGCCCGGGCAGCATTTGCACCACCCGCATAGTGGCAGGTGCCGGTGTTCCGCAGATCACCGCCGTGATGGAAGCCAGCCAGGCCCTCAAGGCAAAGGGCATTCCCGTAATTGCCGATGGCGGCATACGCTACACCGGCGATATGGTAAAAGCCCTGGCCGCCGGCGCCAGCACCGTGATGATGGGCGGTGTATTTGCCGGCACCGAAGAAAGCCCGGGTGACACCATCATTTACGAAGGCCGCAAATTCAAGCAGTACCGCGGTATGGGCAGCATTGGCGCCATGCAACAGGGCAGCAGCGACCGCTACTTCCAGGACGTAGAGGAAGGCATCAAGAAACTGGTGCCGGAAGGCATCGAAGGCCGCGTGCCCTTCAAAGGCTACCTCAGCGAAGTGGTGCACCAGTTCACGGGCGGCCTGCGCGCCGGCATGGGCTACTGCGGCGCCCCAGATATCAAAACCTTGCAGGAGAAATCGCAGTTTGTGCGCATCACCAATGCCGGCATGAAAGAAAGCCATGCCCACGACATTGAGATCACCCGCGAAGCCCCCAACTACAGCCGCTAAGCAAAACAGGCACACAACAGCCTGCAACCATTACCAGGGCCCCGGAAGCATTGCCTCCGGGGCTTCTTACTACGCCGCCTCCCGGGCATCCTGCCACTTTGCGCCAGCAGAGCAGCAAGGAGGTATGACCAATATCAGCAGGCATTGCAACTTTAACCATCACATTTGGAAAAGGAAATCGACCTTACGCACCGAAAAACGAATACCATGAAGATCCTACTTGTCTCTTCGACGCAAATGGAAATACAGGAATACCTGCTGAGTGCCCCGCACCATGATATACTGATTACCGGCGTTGGCCTCCATGCCGCCGCTTTTGAGATCACCCAACAACTGCAACACCACCATTATGACCTGGTGATTCAGGCCGGTGTGGCAGGCGCGTTTGAAGGCAGCGGCCTCAAGATGGGTGATGTGGTAGCGGTTAAGCAGGATGCTTTTGGCGATACCGGCGCCTTTGAAAACGGGCAGTTCCATTCTTTGCAGCAACTGGGCCTGTCGTCCGAGAAGGAATGGCTGATCAATCAGAACAACCTGCTGGGCAAACTGAAAATACCACAGGTAAAGGCCATCACCATCAACACCATTACCGATTACATGCCTTATGTACAGGCATTGCAGCAAAAATGGAAGGCTGATATTGAAAGCATGGAAGGTGCCGCCCTGCATTATGTGTGTGGCAAGAAAAACGTTCCCTGTCTGCAACTGAGGGCCATCAGCAACATCGTGGGCGAACGCGATAAGACTAAGTGGCTGCTGGCTACCGCCATCACCAACCTGAACAACACCATTAAAGCCGTTGTGGAAAGTCTGGGATGAGGACGCACTGTACGGGAGGATAGTGAGAAAAAAAAATCCCAATGGGAAATTCCAAATTCCAACGGATTTGGTTCACTTCTCACACCTAAAAGCCCCTGGAAAATTCATACCCATTTTGGAATCAGCCTGCTGGCCTGAGCATTCAACTTTTAGCCAACTCAATCCAGCCTTGCCATAGGTGGTTTGTTCGTGGGACGCTCTGCTGCGACAAAGTCAACCAGTTGCAGCCTGTTGCTGATCAGTCTGATTTTCTGCTGGCCCCTATCGCACTCAAAACCTGCATTATACTCCTCTTCATTTTCACACCCGCCTGCCGCAGGCAGGTTCGCTAAATTTCAGATTTTCACATTCCCTCCATCAGCATATCAGCTGATTAGCTAATCAACACATTTTTCATAAATCCCAAAATGGAAATCCCAAAATCCAAAGCGTACGGTTAGCTCATCACACACCATCCCGCTCTCCGGTACACACTTCATCAGCACATTAGCTAAAAAGCTAATCAGCACATTCATCCAGAAATCCCAAATGGGGAAATTCCAAAATCCAAAGCGACTAAGTGGCTCATCACACACCATCCCGCCCTCCGGTACACACTTCATCAGCACATTAGCTGATAAGCTAATCAGCACATTCATCCAGAAATCCCAAAAGGGGAAATTCCAAAATCCAAAGCGTACGGTTAGCTCATCACACACCATCCCGCCCTCCGGCACACACTTCATC
>JALOMZ010000220.1 GCA_025455205.1 Chitinophagaceae bacterium
GGTGGTAAAAACTGGAAGCAGGTGCTCTTTATTGATGACAATACCGGCGCCATTGAACTGGACATAAACCCCAAAAACCCCAATGAACTCTATGCCAGCATGTGGTACAAAACCCGCAAGGCCTGGAATTTTGAGGAAAGTGGAAAAACCAGCGGCATCTACAAGAGTGCTGATGGTGGAGAAAAATGGACCCTGATCTCAGGCGAAGGTTCTGGCCTTCCTTCCGGAGCTGCCCTGGGCCGCAGTGGTGTGGTGGTGTATGAAGGCAACCCGGAGATCGTGTATGCCATTGTAGACAACCAGACCAAAAGGCCTGCCGCTGCAAAGCCAGACACTGCCGTATACAAACTGGACGATCTGAAAGCCCTCAGCAAGGAGCAGTTTGCGGCGCTGGACGACAAAAAACTCGATTCATTCCTGAAAGCCGGACGCCAATATCCCCGCTACAGCAGCAAGAAACTGAAGGAGATGGTGGCTGCAGACAAAATCAAGCCTACGGCCGTATTTGATTTCTTCAATGTGAACACAGGTTTTGAGGGTACACCCATCGGGTTTGAGCTCTACCGCAGCAACAACGGCGGCAAAACCTGGACCAAAACCAATGAAAAAGACCTCCCCAACCTGTACAGCACCTATGGCTATTACTTCGGCCGTTTTGCGGTAAGTCCTTCCGATGAAAACAAGGTGGTGGTACTGGGTGTACCGGCCATGATGAGTACCGACGGGGGCAAGACCTTCAAGGCCATCAGCAAAAGCAATACCCATTCCGACCATCATTTCATATGGATCAATGGTAAACGCGACAGCCATATGATTTTGGGGAATGATGGCGGAGTGAACATCACTTATGATAATGGTGACCACTGGTTTAAAGCCAACTCACCTTCCGTAGGTCAGTTCTATGCCATCAGTGTGGACAATGCCCGGCCCTACCGCGTGTATGGTGGCTTGCAGGACAATGGCGTATGGATGGGTTATACCCGTCGCCAGCGCACCAGCGATGCCAATTACGACACCCTGCAATACCGCAGCATTGGCGGTGGCGATGGCATGATGGTGCTGGCCGATCCGCGCGACAACAAGACCGTTTATTTCGGTTCTCAGTTCGGTGCCTACAGCCGCACCCATCTTGATACCGGCGGCGTGCTTTCCGTGAGGCCTCAGCATGAAATGGGTGAACTCCCCTACCGCTTCAACTGGCTCACCCCCATTGTGCTCAGCCGGCATAACCCCGATGTGTTCTATATAGCCAGCAACCGGTTTCACCGCAGCCTCAACAAAGGCATGGCTATAAAAACATTGAGTGGCGACCTCACCAATGGCCGGAAAGAAGGCGACGTACCCTTTGGTACCATTTCCACGCTGAGCGAGAGCCCGCTTCGTTTTGGCCTGCTGTATGCCGGCACAGACGATGGCAACGTGCATGTGAGCAAAGATGGCGGATATAGCTGGACGCTCATCAACAACGGACTGCCGAAGGGTTTGTGGGTGAGCAGGGTGTTTGCCAGCGCGCACAAGGAATCACGGGTGTACGTGTCGCTCAATGGTTATCGCAATGACCATTTCAAGGCCTATGTGTATGTGAGCGATGATTATGGCACTACCTGGTCGTCTGTAAGCGGCAACCTGCCCATGGAACCCGTGAACGTTATCCGGGAAGACCACAAAATGGAAAACATCCTTTACGCCGGTACCGATGGAGGCCTTTATGTGTCCAAAGACCGTGGCAAAACCTGGCAGATATGGAAGAACGGAATGCCGCATGCCATACCTGTGCATGACATTGCCGTACAGGAAAGGGAGAATGAGATCCTCATTGGCACCCACGGGCGCAGCATTTACCTGGCCGACCTCAATGAGCTGCATGGACTGGAACCCCGGAAAGAAGCACCTGCAAGGCGTAATCCCTGGGAGGATGACTGATCCTGCACACTCCCCGATAACACAAATGCCCGGAACGCTCCGGGCATTTGTGTTATATACCTATTTGTTGACACGCACGCAGGTGGTAGAAAAGTACACCTTTATCAGTCGAGAAGGATCACTTCATCCTTGCCATCATTTTCGTTCCACAGCACTTTCACTTTCTGCGAAAAGATGGTGTCGATGGTTTTGCCGCAGTAGTCTGGCTGGATGGGAATCTCCCGGTTGAACCGGCGATCGATCAGCACGCAGAGCGTAACCTTCGAAGGACGGCCAAAGTCCAGCAGGGCATCCAGGGCCGCCCGCGTGGTACGGCCCGTGTACAACACATCATCTATCAGGATCACTTCTTTGTTCTCGAGGCTCATGTCGAGCCGGGTTTGGTTGGGCACCATGATCTCCCGGCGGATATCATCGCGGTAAAACGTGATGTCCAGTATGCCATAGGCTACTGTACGGCCGTATAATTTATTGAGTTCCGGCACCATGCGGTCGCTCAGGTGCACGCCCCGGGGCTGCACCCCCACGAATACGATCTTATCCGGATCCGCATGGTCTTCCACGATCTGGTGGGCCAGCCGCTTGATGATCAGGGGAATTTCTTTATCGCTGAGTATCTGTTTCATAATGGAAACCTTGCCTTATGGGGTTCGGTGGTTCAAATATAGGTGCGGAAAAGCATGCCTTCCGGCCGGCGATGCCTAAAAGTTTGCAAGCCTTTTGCAACCTAACCAGGGTTGGGTCATTAGATTTACAGATGCAAACAAAAAACACCTGCATGAAAACGTTCCTGCTTGTCCTCCTCACCGGTATCCTGGCTATTCCGGGCCTTGCACAATCGGGTGCCGCCGGCATCCGGTTTGAAGAGAATACTACCTGGCAGCAGGTGCTGGCCAAAGCGAAGAAAGAGAATAAATATGTGTTTGTGGATGCCTACACCACCTGGTGCGGCCCCTGCAAGTACATGGCTAAAAACATTTTCACGCAGCCCGATGTGGGAGAATTTTTCAATGACCGTTTCATCAACCTGAAGGTGCAGCTGGATACCACCCGCAACGACAACGAAGAAGTGAAGCGCTGGTACAAGGACGCCCATGACATTATGGTAAATTATTCGGTGCGGGTGTTTCCCACCTACTTATTTATTGCGCCGGATGGCAGGCTGGTTCACCGGGCTGTGGGCGCCAGCCAGGGGCCGGCATTCATTGCCAAGGCAAAGAATGCCCTGGATCCGGAAAAGCAATACTATACCCTGAAGACATTGTATGACAAAGGCGACCGCACACCGGCGATGCTGAAGAACCTCTGCCTGGCTGCCCAGGAAGCCTACGACATGGATATGGTGGCGGTGTACAGCGATGCCTATTTTGCCACACAGTCCAACCTGCTTTCGGAAGAAAATATCCGGCTGCTCACCCAGTTCACCTCATCCACGGTTGATACCGGTTTTGTATTGATGGTAAAGCATGCCGAGCGTTTCAACCAGGTGATGGGCCAGGGCTATGCCGAAAAGACCACGCGCATGCTGGTGTTGCAGGAAGAACTGTGGCCGGCCATGCGGGCAGGTGCAGCTGTTGATTGGGAAGGCATGCGCAAGCGGGTGGAACGTCGTTATCCGGAAAGAAAAGACATTGTGCCCTATGGCCAGCTGTTTTATTATCAGCAGACCGGCGACTGGGAGAAATTCCCAACCGCAGCTGTGGCCTTCATGAAAGAGTACGGCAACACCCTCGATGCCGGCGACCTGAACAGCATGGCCTGGGCCATCTTCCAGCATTGTGAAGACATGAATTGCATCCGGGAAGCCATCCAATGGAGCAAGAAAGCGGCCACCAGCAGCCAACTTGCGGCCTATTATGATACTTACGCGGGTCTCCTGTATAAATCAGGCCAAAAAGACGAAGCCCTACAGGTACAGGAACAGGCCATTGCCCTGGCCAAGGCCTCCGGCACCGATATTGTGGATGACCTGGAATCGAGGCTCTCCCAAATGAAAAAAGGAGAAAAGACCTGGTGAATCCGATCTGCGGAACAAAAACAAAAGCCGATCCAGATGGACCGGCTTTTTTTATGCCACAACAAAATGGTTGCATCAGGAATGCAGGAAGGGGTACCGGTAATCCACGGGCGGATTATAGGTTTCCTTGATGGTGCGTGCGCTGAGCCAGCGGTAGAGGTTGAGCATGCTGCCAGCCTTATCGTTGGTGCCACTGCCGCGGGCACCGCCAAAGGGCTGCTGACCCACCACAGCTCCCGTGGGCTTGTCGTTGATATAGAAGTTTCCGGCGGCATGGCGCAAACGGCGCGTGGCTGCTTCAATGGCATTGCGGTCGTGGGCAATGATGGAGCCTGTGAGCGCATACGGTGAAGTATTGTCCACCAGGTCCATGGCCTTCTCAAATTCATCTGCCTTGTAGGTGTAGATGGTGAGAATGGGGCCGAACAACTCTTCGCACATGGTTATGTAATGCGGGTCGCGCACTTCAATCACCGTAGGCTCAATGAAGAAACCATCTTTCTTGCTGCAGTTGCCGCCCACCAGTATTTTGGCCTTGCGGTCTTTCTTTGCGTTGTCAATGTATTTCTTCAGCTTGTCGAAGCTCTTTTCATCGATCACGGCATTGATGAAGTTGCCAAAATCTTCCACGGAACCCATCTTCATGCTCTCGATTTCAGC
>JALOMZ010000221.1 GCA_025455205.1 Chitinophagaceae bacterium
CATATCGGCGGCCTCTTATCCAGGATCAACTACAAATGGAAGGCGCTGATGGCCCTCCTGTTTGTGGCCGGCGCGCTCACCTTTCATTTCGGCATCATCGAGAGCATCTGCTCACTCTACCTGAGTGCGGCCGTGGCATTCGATTTCAACAATTTCTTCAGCCTCAACTATACCACCATCATCGCCTTTGTGGTGATGTTCCTCATCCTCATGGCCCACCTTATGCTGGTGCGGTTTTTCCTGCGTTCCCTGCTGTTCATTACCGGAGGCAAGATCCGATTTGTGCTGATGGTGGTGCTGGCCGGCGGACTTCTGGTGCTGTCACTGGCCGGGTTCCTGCAGTACAAGATACAGTTGCTGTTCTCGCTCATTTGGCTGCTGGGCTTTGCCTGGTATATCTGCCGCTATCCCCGGCCGGCCTTCCCCATTTCCTCGGGGCGCATGGTGGCCTGGATGCTGGTCTATTCCATTTCGGTGGGCCTGCTGCTGGGCGACCTGTCAGACGATCGCCTGCGCAAAAGGCTCTACGACCTGGGCAAAACCCTGCTGATGCAGAACGACCAGACCAGCGACTACCTGGTGCGTTTTTCTTCCGGCAGCATCCGGCGGCTCGACTGGACCGGCCTCATACAACAGTCGGCCGACTCCATCCGCAGCCAGCAGCTGCGTGATTCGCTCGCCGGCAAATACTTCGGCGGCTACCTCGACCGCTTTGACACCCGCTTCTATTTCTACGACGCCGACAGGCGCGCCGTGAATAACCCGGGCGAGGAATCCTATGAATCATTGAACACCCTCTTTGAAGCCAGCCGCAAGGAAGACGGATACCCCTGGCTGGCCAGCTTTGAGGAATCCTTCGACCGCTTCGGGTACATCATGAAGTTTGATGCCTACAGCGGCGCGGTGGATGCCATAAGTAACGGACATGTATTTGTGGTGGTTAGGTCGGTGGTGATGCGCAATGCCCTGCTGGCGCCGGAACTGTTCCGGCAGCTGCAGGATTTTGCCATAGACCTGCCCGGAGGCTTCAGCTATGCCTGGTATAAAAACGGGCGGCTGGTGGAACAGTATCGCAACTATCCTTTCCCCTCCGTGGTGCCGCCCAACGGGCAGAAGCAGTCGGTGTGGAACCAGGAAACGGATGAGGCATTTGAAATATGGATGAATGCCGGCGGCAATACCATCCTGGCCATTTCCAGTGCCCGCAAGCGGTGGCTGGATTTTGTATCGCTGGTGGCCTATACCTTCTGTTCCTTTCTGGTCATTTATTCCACCCTGCGGCTGGCCGGCACCATCCTGCAGGGCGGGGCATTCCGGATTCCCGTCTTCAAGCCCTTTGTATTCACCATCCAGGCACAGATCAGGCTTACCATCATTGCCATACTGGGCATCTCCTTCCTGCTGGTGGCCTATATCACCATCAACTTCTTCGTGGGCCAGTTCAGGAAGGTGAACGAAGAGCGGCTGGCCAAACTCATCCAGACCGTGTCGGCCGAACTGGCCAACCAGGTGCCAGCCAGCGCCATGCAGCTGTCGGAAGCCACCCTGCAGGAAGTGGTGGACCCGGCCCTGCAGCATATTGCCAAAAGCCTGGATGCAGATATCAACTTCTACGACCGCACCGGCAAAATGGTGTCGTCTACCCAGGATGTGCTGTTCCGCAAGCAGGTGATCAGTATCCTCATGCATCCCGAAGCCTTTCATATACTGGCCAAGGGCAGTGTGCACCGTCACCTGATGGACGAAACCATCGGCAACCTGGAATATACCAGCATCTATGAACCCTTCCGCACGGCAGATGGATCGCTGCTGGGATACTTGCAGGTACCCTATTTTGCCTCCCAGAATGAATTGAAGCAGGAGATATCCAATTTTGTGGTGATACTCATCAACATCATTGCCTTTGTATTCCTGCTGTCGGGAGGCCTGGCCGTGCTTATTTCCGGTAGTATCACGCGCTCCTTTGCCATCATCTCCGAAAAGATGAACCAGCTGCGGCTGTCGGAGAAGAACGAGCGCATTGAATGGACGGCCAACAATGAGATCGGCAACCTGGTGGCACAGTACAACCGCATGGTGGACGAACTGGAATCCAGTGCGGCGCGCCTTGCCCAGTCGGAGCGCGAGCTGGCCTGGCGTGAAATGGCGCGGCAGGTGGCGCACGAGATCAAGAATCCGCTGACGCCCATGAAGCTCAACCTGCAGTTCCTGCAGAAGGCCATCAGCGAAAACCATCCCAACGTGAATGAGATATCCACGCGGGTGGCGGGCAACCTGGTAAGCCAGATCGATCACCTGTCGCGCATAGCCTTTGAGTTCTCGCAGTTTGCCAATATCGGCAACGCCCGGTCATCGGTCTTCGACCTGCAAACCGTGCTCAGCGACCTGGTGATGCTTTACGACACACAGGAGCACCTGCACATACAGTGGGTACGTTCTTCCAGGCCGGTGTTCATCAATGCCGACAAAACCCAGATGAACCGCCTCTTCACCAACCTGCTGCAGAATGCGTCAGAAGCGGCGAGTGACCAGCAGGAAGTACGCATATCCCTTATTGAAACGTTGGAAGCTGGCAAGGTGCTGATAGAAGTGAAGGACAATGGGCATGGCATTCCGGCCGACCTGCAGCCACGCATCTTCATGCCCAACTTCACCACCAAGAGCAGCGGCACGGGCCTGGGCCTGGCCATCTGCAAGGCCATTGTGGAGAAGGCCGGCGGCCGAATCTGGTTCAACACCTCTGAAAGAACAGGCACTTCCTTCTTTGTGGAGTTGCCCTTAGCGGTCTAAACCACGGGCCTTGCGCACCTGTTGCAGGTAGGCTTCCAGTTGTGGCAGGGGGAAGCTGCTCAGGTTCTTTTCTTTGGTAAGCATCCCTTTCTGTGCCACCAGCACGCCATAGCGCACATCGGCATATCCGGATACAGCATGTGCATCGGGGTTGATGGAAATGAGGCCTCCCTTTTCGGTTACATAGGGAATCCAGCGCCAGTCGATGTCGAGCCGCCGTGGGTGGGCATTCAGTTCAATGGCTACATGGTTTTCCACGCAGGCATCAATGATGGCGCGATGATCTACCGGATAACCGTTGCGACTGAGCAGCAGGCGGCCGGTCATATGGCCAAGGATGGTTACATAGGGGTTGCGTATGGCCTGCAGCAGCCGGTGCATGGCTTTTTCCTCCGTCATCTTCAGGTTGCTGTGCACAGAGGCTATTACGAGGTCAAATAGCGCCAGTATTTCATCGGGGTAGTCCAGTTGCCCGTCGCCCAGGATATCGCATTCTATGCTCTTGAAAATGCGAAAGGGGGCCAATTGCCGGTTGAGCGCATCAATGGCGGCGTGTTGTTGCAGGATGCGGTCGGTCTGCAGCCCGTTGGCGTAGGTGGCGGAGCGGCTGTGATCGCTGATCACCAGGTATTCCAGTCCTTGTGCCATGGCAGCGCGGGCCATGTCTTCAATGCTGTCGCTGCCGTCGCTCCAGGTGCTGTGGGTATGGATGATGCCGCGGATGTCTTGTTCCGCTATCAGTGCCGGCAGGCCATTCTGCTTTATCTGCTTCACCACGTCCGCACTGCTACGCAGGCAGGGTGGGATAACGGGCAGCTGCAATTGCCGGAAAATATCTTCTTCCTGTTCAAAGGCGGTGCCGCCAGGCAGCTGTGCCAGCAGGCTCTTGGTAAAGTCTTCGGTGCCGGTATGCAGGAAAAGGGCATGGCCCCAGTGTGCTGCATCCGTGCATTGTATCTCCAGTTGGGGGCCGGAATCGAGATCGTACAGCAAAGTGTCATCGCCGGCAGCCTCCTTTCGCTGTGCAAAAGGCCAGGCATTGGCCAGTTGGGAAACGGACATCGCCTCTGCGGTGGTGAGCAGGCAAAGGGTATCTATGATCTCATCCTGGCGGAGGAAGGCGCCGGCCCAGGCAAAGCGGGCCGATGGAAGTGCTGCCTGCAAAGTTTGCAACAACTGCCCTGCCAGTTCTTCCACCTGCTGGTACAGGAAGAGACCCTGCTGGTTCAGGTAGAACTGGATGGCCTCATATACATTCTGCTGTGTCTTTTCGCCAAAGCCTTTGTAGAGCGTAAGACGGTTTTCGTGACAGGCATACTGCAGTTCGCCGATGGACTCAATGCCCATTTCCTTCCAGATGGTGTGGATCTTCTTGGGGCCGAGTCCTTTTATGTTGAGCATCTCAATAACACCCGGCGGTGTTTGGGTGATGTATTTTTCCAGCAGGGGCAGCTTGCCGGTTTGCAGCAGTTCGCCGATCTTTTGTGAAATGGCGGCGCCAATACCTTTCTGGCCGGCAATTTCTTCCGGCGTCATGTCGGCAAGCTGGCGTGGCAGCTTCTCGATCTGGAAGGCTGCCGAAGAATAGGATCTTGTTTTAAAACTGTTCTCGCCATGTATGTCCATGATCCTGGCAAGCAGCGAAAAGGTATCGGCGATCTGATAATTGTCCATAGCTGAAGGGTAGGGGTGCAAAATAAAAAGTCCTGCATTTAGCAGGACTTGATAATTTGAAAAGCTGTTAATGTTACTTCTTAGGAGCAGCTTTCTTTGCAGCAGCTTTCTTAGGAGCAGCTTTCTTT
>JALOMZ010000396.1 GCA_025455205.1 Chitinophagaceae bacterium
AAAGGATTTTCGATATCTGTGAAAACAGGATACATGCCATCTTCCTGTTCCTCAGTATGCTGGAAATGGTGCAGCAGCGTTTCTTCAACATCCTCATTGGGGATGGTAAGAACAACTTTATTGTGGAGTGGAATGAAGAGGGCCCCCAGGAGCTGGCCCCCAACCTGCCAGCAGCGCTCGATCCTGTGCTGAACTGATTTTTTTGTGGCTGCAAGCAAAAGAAAACCGCCCTTTTGGGGCGGTTTTTTGTTTCAATAGTTGCTAATTCCTCTACACGTGCTGGGCATTATTCCAGTAAATTACAAGGGCCATTACAAATGCCCAGAGAAAAAAGGCGACAAGATTGTGCGGGTTCAGGTAGCGTCGGAGATTTCCTTTCATGTTGTTAATGAGCGTATGGTGTAGTGCAAAGTAAACACCTTTTTTCCAATCCTGCAATGGGGCAGAAAGTGAATAGTGATTGATTATTACACAGTTATAAAATCATTGCTGGTTCTTCATACAAAACCCAGGTGCTCGTAGCTGCCCTGGAGAATGGCAGCGGGGTCGGTATGGAGCCAGCTTTTCAGTATGGTGCTGTATACGCTGCGGAAGTCTACCCTAAAGGGGATATCGCCTCCGGGAAGGTCTTCCAGGGTAGGCATTGGGTTCCACATGCCTGCCTTGCGCAGGTTGCCTCCCAGCAGGAACATGGCATTGGCAGAGCCATGGTCGGTGCCCCCGCTGGCGTTCTGTGCCACCCGGCGGCCAAACTCACTGAAGGTCATGATCAGCACATCGCGGTAGCGGTTTTGCTGCTTCAGGTCGCGCACGAAGGCGGACACGGCATCGTTCAATTCAGACAGGAGCCTTTGTTGCTGCATGGCCTGGTTGAAATGGGTGTCGAAGCTGCCATGGCTTATATAATACACCTGAGTATTGATGTTGCTGCCAATGAGGCCGCCGATGGTTTTCAATCCCTTGCCCAGGGCCGAATCCGGATAGGCTGGTTGTTGCGATCCCTTTCGTGAAGCCTTCAGGATGGTTTCGGCCGATTGCATGGTATCGCCCAGGGTGCGGTAGAGGTAATCGGCCAGTGCATCGTGGCCAAATTGGTGCTGTTGGTGAAAGGAGCGGAACATGTCTGACCGCGTGGTGGCGGCCAGTTGCCGGGGATCACGAAAGGCTATGCCTTTGTGTTTTTCTCCTTTCAGTGCCAGGCTGAGCATATCATCGAGTTCCAGCACCTGCGTGGGCTGGCTGCAGCCGGCACAGGCGGCATCCAGGTACCTTCCCAGCCAGCCGGAATGCAGGTAGGCATCCGACGCGGAAGCGGTGTGCCAGATATCCATGCTCCGGAAGTGGCTCCTGTCGGGGTTGGGGTATCCTACCTGGTTGAGGATCGTCATTTCGCCGGTGGGCCGCAAACGGTAGTACACATCATTGCGGCAGGGGATGAGCGTGTTGAGCCCATCGTTGCCACCGCTCAGCTGTATCACTACCAGCACCCGACCCCCGCCGGCCATCTGGCCCGGGGCATGCAGGGCCTGCAGAAACTGGGGAATCAGCAGGGTACCGGCCGCGGCCAGGGAGCTGTGTTGCAGGAATTGTCTTCTCTTCATAATGCGTGGCAATAGGGGTAGTGAGCGTTGTTAGCTGATCTGGAATTCTGGGCTCGACAAGGCGCCGATGACAAGGGACCGGATGGCTTCTTCCGCTCCAACGGACGGTTGGACAGCGGCAGTTTTGAGCGCAGGTGGCGGCCCTGCTACCAACAGGGCGTCAGTAATGGTTTTGTATAGTTGTTGTTGGGGTATATTTTGCCATGCCTTGTACAGGGGCGCCCAGTCAATGCTGGCCTTCAGCCGGAAACGCTGTGGCATACCTTCCATTTCCATATTGCTCATCCTGCCCATGTTCACATCGTCGTCGGCCCTAATAGAAAGCTCCAGAGTATCCGCCATGGCCACCAGGTGTGCCAGTCGCATACGCAGCAGGAGTGAGCTGCTGTCAATCCAGGCGGTGCCGCCCGGCCAGCCTGCTACGGTGGGCGGATAGAAAAGTACCTGCCCCAGGGCCCGCTGCAGAAGCAGCTGGATGGCAGGATTGTCGAGCTGCATGGGCAGCAGCCTTCGGATGCCCACCCATAATTCAACCGGGCTCTTGATAAGGCTGCCCATATTCTCCCGGCTGTAAAACCAGTTGCTGGTGAATATATCACGCAGCAGCGGGCCTATCTCATACCCGTTACTAAAGAAACGGCTGGCCAGCCACTCCACTTTTTCTTCGTCGGGCTGATCATGTACCAGGTAGCGGTATATTTTTCGCACCACGAACCGGGCAGTGGCCCGTTGCTCCAGCAGCAGGCGTAAAACATCGTTGCCGTCCCAGGCACCGGTATGTCCCAATACCGTTTTGGTGCCAAAATCGTGCTGCTGCCGGCGGAATACAAACGCACCATCCGGCGTAAATCCCCAACCGGTAAAGGCGCGTGCAGCTTCACGCACATCCGATTCCGTGTAATGCCCGCGTCCCATCGTAAAAAGCTCCATGACCTCGCGGGCAAAGTTCTCGTTGGGTTG
>JALOMZ010000012.1 GCA_025455205.1 Chitinophagaceae bacterium
CCGACCTGCGCCAGTTGCTCCAGGCTTCGGCAAAATTCATCAGCGCACCGGTGGTAGCCCAATACTGCTCATTGATCATTTTCAGCTGGTCTGCCTGGGCAGCAGGGAATACCACGGCGGCGAGGTAGGTATTGATGTCAGTTTGTGAAATGGTAGCAGCTGCGTTGAATGTAGCCAGCGACTTCATTCCGGCTTCGCAACCTGCCTTGTAGTAATCAGCCGCGGAGGTGCTGCCCACATTCCAGCCACGTGCTTTGGCTTCTGCCAGGAGCAGGGCTGTTTCTGCATAGGACAACATAAACACAGGTCCGCTCAGGTTGGTATACACGGCTGTGCGGGGCCTGGAGTATTTTCCGATGGGTGTGGCATCACCCCCCGAACCGGTAGATCCGGGCCAGCCGGGCGCCTTGGTGATGTCTGTGGCCCCGCCGGCCAGGTCGTAACCATTGGGCATGCCCAGCTGTTTGCTGGCCGTATTGTCGCCAGTGAGGTTGGGATTCTGGTTGTTGGCCAGTCCGTCTTGCGGCACTTCAGCAATGGCGCTCACCCTGGGATCATTGGAAGCCATCAGGAAATCGATCAGCTTCTTGCTCCACCTCACCTGGTAGTAATCGGCAGGGGTGATCAGTGCGCGGGCATTGGGGCTGGTATAGCCATTGGGCTGGTCTCCCCGCAGGAAGCAATCATCGGCCACAGAGGACATAACACCGCCGGCAAATGCCTTTTCTGCATAGGTCTTTGCAGTGGCAGCGTCGCGCTTGGTCAGGCGCATGGCTATGCGCAGCATCAGGGAATAGCCCAGCTTTTTCCATTTGGCTATATCTCCAGCATAATACAGATCTGCAGAAGGTTTGGCCTTTGATGCATCAAACTTGGACAGTGCACCATCCAGATCGGAGAGCATGGCTTTGATTGCGGTTTCCTGCTTGTCGTACTTGGGATAATTCAAGCCGGTTTCTCCCTGGAAAGCTTCACTGTACGGGAGGTCGCCATAGGTATCAGCGGCATAAGAAAGCGCCAGCACCTTCATTACAATGCCTGCACTCACGGAGTTGACCTTGGCGGGATCGCTGCCCAGGTCCTTTACAATCTGCTGGGCCAAGCTGGCTGCCCGGTAGCAGTTGCTCCAGCTGCTGGCCGTGTATGACATGGTATTGGAAGACTGCACATACTTATCCATGTTGCTGTAGTAGTTGGCACCACCGGTAGTGGTAGAAGCCAGTATCTGCACCCAGCCCGCCTGGAACAAAATGGGCCCCTGGTATCCGGCAATGCTTTCCTTGAATGTGTTTTGTGCATTCGAGAGGAAATAGTTGGGGTCGAAATTGGCCGGCGTGGCCCGCGTAGGATCGGTGTTTATTTCGGCAAAATCCTTGGTGCAACTCGTTTGAATCAGCAAGGACAATAGCAAGGGAACGGTGAATATTCTTTTCATAATAATTTCATTTGAATGGATCAAAACAAGCTTTCGTCCGGTCATTTTTTGAACTTGATGTTCACATTCACCCCATAGGCCCTGGTGGAAGGCAGGCTGGTGCCTTCTATGCCATAGTAGCGTACGTTGGAACCAAAAGTGGATTCGGGATCTATGTTGTCGGTTTTCTTCATCAGTACAGCCAAATTGCGGGCAACCAGCGAAATATTCAGTGCCTGAATAATTTTCAGCGACTTCAGTATTGAAGCCGGGAAATTATAGCCAAGCGTCAACTGGCGAAGCTTGATGAAATCGCCATCCATTACATGCAGCTTGGTCACGTTCTGGGCCAAAGCGGTGTAATACCCCTGGGGCGTGGCTGCCACGGTATTGGGAGTACCATTTTCATACACACCTGTTGTAATGCCCGTTTCACGTCCTTCCAGGGTCATCTGGTGCAGACCGCGGATCATGGCATAGTAATTGGTGGCCGACAGAATATTGTTGCCGTAGTTGTAATCGATCAGGAAAGAGAAGGTCAGGTTCTTGTAGCGCAGATCGTTGTTGATGCCACCATAGAGTGTGGGAAGCACACTGCCCATGGGCACCAGGTCGCCACGCACCGGATGACCGGAGGAGTTCACAATAACCTGTCCTTTGGAATCATACTTGTAGTCGTAAGCCATGATCTGCGGACCCGCCATGCCTTTTACATAGGCGGTGATAGCGTTGCCCAGGGTGGCCCTGTTCTGGCCCAGGTTTACGCGGTTACCGGCAGGATCCGTTTCCAGTACCTTGTTGCTAACATTGGTCATGTTGAAAGTGAGATCCCAGCTGAAATTGTTCTTCCGGATAATACCGCCGGTAATCTGCAATTCCAGACCCTTGTTTTCAGTAGAACCGTTCGGGAGGAAGCCGCTGGTAAAGCCTGTGGCAATGCTGTAGGAAGCCGCCATGATCTCATTCTTTGTCTTCTTCTGGAAATAGGCCAGGTCTATGCCGAGCCTGTTACCAAACATTTTCATTTCCAGACCAAACTCCAGTTCGGTGGTGGTAAAGGGCTTCAGCAAACCACTCGGAAGCGAAGTGGGGAAGCTGCCCACCGGAACACCCAGGTAAGAGTTGTTCAGGGAGTAATACACATCGGTTTGATAGGGCGTCGTCAACTCGTTGCTGGTTTGCGCAAAAGCTGCCCGCAACTTGCCGAAGTTGAGGTTCTTCATGTTCAGCAATTCGGAGAAAATGAAGCTTCCGAAAACAGAAGGTACAAAAATGGAGTTGTTACCTTCCGGCAGTGTCGAATAGGCATCATAACGGCCGGTAGTACCCAGGGTCAGGAAGTTCTTGTAACTGAAGTCTGCCGTGTAATAGCCGGAGTTCACCTGCGTCTTGGAGAACCCGTAGCTGGTATTCCTGTTCTGGGTATTGGAAATGGTGTACAGATAAGGCAGGATAAAGGGACCACCGGAAATGCTTACCGCCTCATATTCATTCTTGCGGAGATTGCCACCCACCGCCACATCTACGGTGAGGTCTTTTGTGATGGATTGACTGGCGCCCACCAGCACATCGGCATTCAGCTCATAGGACTGCGACTTGCCCTGGCTGCCCAGACCACCACGACGCTGCTGAGAATAAGCAGTACCCCAGGGTGTTACGTTGAGGTTTTCATCGTTCATGAGGTCGTAACCAAAACGACCCTGTGCGTACAACCATTTGGTAAAGTTGTATTTGAGGGTGGTAGCGGAGGTGAGGCGCTTACGGCCCACATTGTTCACAAACTGGTTCACTACAAACCAGGGATTGCTCACGTATTCATCATCACTGAACTGAATCTCGTAACCGGTTGCCGGATCATAGCCGGGGGAAAGAATTTGCTGATTGATGTTAGTGGCCAGGAACATACCGTTGTTGGCGTTCAGCGGACCATCGCTCAGGTAAGGCACATTCTTGTTATTCTGGTCTATATAGGTACCAAAGAAACTGAGCTGCAGCTTGTTGGTGATATCCTGTTGTACGTTCAGGTTCACGGTATTGCGGGTTACCCCACTGTTACGGAGGATGGCTTCATTCTGAAGATTGGAGTAAGACATCCGGAATGAACCGTTGGAACCACCCTTCGACAACGCAACCGTGTTGGTGAGTGATGGACCATTGCGATAGAAGTTCTTGATATTGTCCTGTACGGCAGAATACGGATAGGATTTGCCATCATACTGTATTACCGACGAGCCATCCAGTTTGGCACCCCAGCTTTGGCGGCCGGTTTGCTGCGCCAGCGCGGCGGTGGTTGGCTTGGCGCCGTTCAGGCCCTGGCCGTACACATACTGGAAATCGGTGAAGTCAATGGCCTGCTCCACCATGTAGTTCATATTGTAGTCTACAGAGAAGTCGTTGCGCTTACCTGATTTGGTAGTAATGAGGATAACGCCGTTGGAGGCACGGGCTCCATAGAGGGCGGAGGCCGACTGCCCTTTCAACACGGTCATATTCTCAATGTCATCGGGGTTGAGGTTACCAATACCGTCGCCGTTATCGCCACCGCCCCATTCGCCGGCACTGCCCCGCTGGGTGTTATCCATCGGGATGCCATTGATAACGATCAGCGGCGTACCGGGACTGTTCATGCTGGGCAACCCACGCAACAACATTTTCACGGTGCCCTGCGGACCACTGCTGGTGCCTGCCACTTTCAAACCAGCCACCCGGCCGGAAAGGGAGTTACCGATGTTGTTTTCGCGGGCCTTGTTCATAAGGTCGCCATTCACGGAGGTAACCGCGTAGCCCACCTTCCTGGCCTGCTTGGTGATCCCAAGTGCTGTAACCACCACATCGGTGAGCTGCGACACTTCAGCTGCCAGCGAAACGGTGATGTTGTTTTCATCAGCGCCCACGGCCACCTCGCGCGTTACAAAGCCAATGGAAGAAACTTCCAGTGACAGGTTTCCTGTGGGCACAGCAAGGCTGAATATGCCTTCCGCATTGGCTACGGTGACGGCTGTGCCGCCTTTTACTTTTACGGTGGCGGAAACTACCCCCTGGTTATCGGGGCCTACAACCTTTCCGGTTAGTTGTCTTGTTTGTGCAAGCGCCACATTCAACAGGCACAAAAAGCCTGTCAGAGCAAGCAGAGTTCTTCTCATAAGTGAAGCGTTTTTCTAAAAAGGGTTAATCAACCATGAAACATGGCAGAACCAAACTATAATAATTTCCTAAAAGATTCCTAATTATTTATTAATTTATTAATTAGAATGCGGCCTTTTGTGGATCGTTTGTTATAAAAGCACTGCTTTATTTCAAATTTCAATCGTTTCCGGTTAGCAAAAAGATTAAACAAACACCTGGCACCTCGTAGCAACTGGATCTTCCTTACCCAAACCTGAGTCCCTGTTTGGCCCCAGTAAACATAGGGGCAACATCAACCATATAGTATAAAGAATAAAGACCCAAAGTGGAGGCGCATGGCCGGCCCGGCTGCCATTTTTTGGCTGCTTGTCAAATAATTACATCCTGATGTGTTATGGGCTTAATGTATCGTTCAGCGGGGCTGCAGATTGCTCATGCTATAGGGTTGTTTTAGCTCGGAGCCCTTCACCTCAGCAGGGGGATTTGCCCCCATCGTGAATTCCCATTTGCCGCCTTCCTGCAAATCGGCATGCCTTACAAACCTGTTGGGGTACCCTTTACCGTTATGCATAAGCTGCTGTACGAAAACATTGTCCGGTCCATTTCCCCTGGCGTCAATTTGCGTCTTTTTTCCGCCGGGCATGGTCAATATTACCCGATCGAACAGGGGACTGCCCAGCACATATTCATCTGTACCAGGGCAAACCGGATAGAAGCCCATGGCTGAAAAAACATACCAGGCGCTGGTTTGGCCATTGTCCTCATCACCGCAGTAACCATCAGGCCCCGGGTGATAGAGGCGGTCCATTACCTGGCGCACCCGCTGTTGTGTTTTCCAGGGCTGGCTGGTGTAATTGTATAAATAGGGCATGTGCTGAATGGGTTGGTTGCCGTGGGCATATTGTCCCATATTCATGATTTGCATTTCACGGATCTCATGGATCACGAAGCCGTAATAGGACTCATCATAATCAGGCGGCAGGTTGAATACAGAGTCCAGCATACTAATGAAGCCTTTGTCGCCACCCATTTTTTGTTTGAGGCCTTCCACGTCGTGAAACACACTCCAGGAATAATGCCAGCTGTTGCCTTCGGTGAAGGCATCCCCCCATTTGAAGGGGTTGAAGGGATAAGCAAAACGCCCATCGGCTTTGCGGCCGCGCATGAGGCGGGTGGTATCATCAAACAGCAAGCGATAATTCTGGCTGCGCTGTTTGAACACATCGGTTTCGGCTTTGGGGCGCCCAAGCGATTCGCCCAGTTTCCACAGGCAGAAATCGGCATAGGCGTATTCCAGTGAGCGGGCAGCTGATTCATTGATACCCACATCACTGGGCACATAGCCCAGCCGGTTATAATGCTGCACACCACGCCTTCCTACGCTGGATACCGGTCCTTCGTTATTGGCGTTTTTCACCAGGGCTTCCCATAGCAGATTGATATCATAACCCCGAATGCCTTTGAGCCAGGCATCGGCAATAAGGGAAGCGGAATTGCTTCCGATCATACAATCACGGTGGCCTGGACTGGCCCATTCAGGCAGCCAGCCACTCTCTTTGTAGGTGTTAACCAGGCCCTGCATGATTTGCGCATTCAGATCGGGATACATCAGCGTGAAGAAGGGGAACACCGCGCGGAACGTATCCCAGAAACCATTATCGGTGAACATATACCCTGGCAGCACCTGTCCGTTATACGGGCTGTAATGCACCACCTGGTTCTTTTCATCCAGCTCATAAAATTTCCGGGGGAAAAGGAGCACCCGGTACAGGCAGCTGTAGAAAGTGCGGCGCTGTGCCTCTGTACCGCCCTGCACTTCTATGCGCTTTAATTCGTTCTGCCAGGCCTCCCAGCCTTTCCGGCGGGTGGTGGCAAAATCATCCTGGCCAATTTCCCGGCGCAGGTTGAGCCAAGCCTGCTGCTCGCTGATGAAGCTGGAAGCTACCCGGATGTTCAGCTTCTCCCCTTTGCGGGTCTTGAATCCAAGCACTGCCATGCTGTGGTTGCCGCTGGCGGCCTTGTCTTTGGACAGCACATCATTATTGACGGTATACATCAGCTGGGCGGGCCGGCTGAGTTGCATCACAAAGTAATTGCGGAAGTTTTCCGGTACGCCCCCACTGTTGCGGCTGCTGTAGCCGGTAACGGTAAGGCCGTCTGCGCTGATGGTAACGGCAGATCCTTTGTCATAGGCATCTATCACCACCCAGGCACTGTCGGCCTGTGGCCAGGTAAACTGCAGTTGCGCAGCTCGATCAGTGGGCGTCAATTCCGCCACCACATTGTGATCGGCCAGGTATACCTGGTAATAATGCGGAGACGCTGTTTCTGCCTTGTGGCTGAACCAGCTGGCCCTCTCCTTTTCGCGCCAGCGAAGCTTACCCGTGAGAGGCATGATGCTGAATGCACCATAATCGTTGATCCATGGCGAAGGCTGGTGGGTCTGCTTCAACCCTACTATTTTCTCTGCCCCATACTGATACTGCCAGCCATCACCCATGGCACCGGTTTGGGGTGTCCAGGCATGCATGCCCCAGGGCATAGCTATGGCGGGATAGGTATTGCCATTGCTGAGGGAGTGTTTACTATCGGAGCCCATTAGCGGATTCACGAGGGCTACCAGGTCGGTTGTTTGGGCAGGGAGGCTGTAAACCATCAATACAGATGGAATGATAGCAAGCAGTCGAAATTTCATGTAACAAATATGCTGCATTATTGAACGCAAACATTTACCGTGGCAGCCTTGAGGCGGTAGCCCGGTTCCTCCATTTTGTCAAAAATCCAACCTTCAGTAAATTTGTGATGCAGTTTATGCAGCGGCTCCGTAGCTCAACTGAATAGAGCATCTGACTACGGATCAGAAGGTTTCAGGTTTGAATCCTGACGGAGTCACATGAAAAAGAGGCTGTCTCAGAAGGGCAGCCTCTTTTCGGTTTCAGGCAGCGGCGATTAATGCCGCGGTGCCGGCCACAGCGCCGGCATTTGAATCCTGACGGAGTCACATAAAAAAGGGTCATCCTAATTGGATGACTCTTTTCGGTTTCAGGCAGCGGCGATCATCATTCCATGCAACATAAAAAGAGCAATCCCGACAAAATGCCAGGATTGCTCTTGCAAAATCATTCCGATTCCCGGAAGACTATTGTTTCATGAATTTCGACCATGACTGGGCCTGGCCATCGGCCAGCAACACATGATATATGCCGGCTGGAAGGTCGCCAACGGGCACTGAGGTTTGCAGGCCCTGCTGCTGAACGGGCCAGGTCTTTACCATACGGCCATCGGCAGTATACAGCCGCAATTGCGCAGCTTCCGATGCAGGAGCGTATCGCACCATCAATTGACTGCCTGCGGGATTCGGGAAGAGCGAAAGGCTGGATTTGGAGATGCGGTGCACCAAAACAACAGGGCTGTAGTTAAAGCTCCCATCCTCCTCCACCATCTTCAACCGGTACCAGGTAGTGGCACCCAGACGAAGGCCGTCGTTGAAAGTGTAGGTATTTACTGTGGGCAGATTGCGGGCAGCCACCCTTCCAGCTGCTACAAATTGCTGGCCATCGGAACTGCGCTCTATTTCAAAATGACTCATATGGCTTTCCTGCAGGGTTTGCCAGTTGGCGGTAACTCTGCCGGAAGCGTTGGCAGACACCTGAAAATTCCGGAGTTGCAGTGGAAGTATATAGGTAGACAGGGCCGCCCAGGAGGTGGCCACCGCCATGTTGTCTACACTGCCGGCAGGCGCGCTCGAAGAGGTACCCTGCCGAATGGAAACCGCCGCAATGCTGGTGGCATCCGAATTCAGGTCGTGCCGTACCAGGGAACTGGCGGGTTCAACCACCGGCAAACCCTCTGCGGCTTTAAAAACATACAGGTCTGCGGCATCATCGCTGGTGGATGCCAGCGTGTTGAAGGCATATTTAAGCACCAGGCAATAGGTAGTGTTCAGGTCAAACAATTCGTTAGCATAATTAGGACTCCCACCAGCATTCTTCATAAGCCCAAACTGGATATTGGATCCACTTGATCGCACGAATACGCGCCCATAGAACTGAGTGGCTCCTGCCGACTGCGTGAAATGGGCAAAATAGTCGCCCGTGGCATTGGCGGAAGAAATGGACACCAGCATGACCAGATACAGCGCACCAGAGTTTACGGCACCGGGCAATGGCGCTACAATATCCTGGCCGGTATTGGTGAACACCAGCTTTCCGCCAAGGTCAGACATGCCCGGGAAAGAGAGATTTCCCGAGGCATCATACTGAACCGGATTGGTGGCCGTGGACCCTGTTTGTGTCCATGGCGAGCCCGGCAATCCAGCCAGGCTGCCGGAAACGGCACCATAGTTGAAGGCTTCATAAAAGACCGGTTGGGCCGAGGTAGCCCATGCTACCGCCACACCCAGCAGCGGGAGCACACTGAATTTTCGAATCATAAAAAGGAAAGGTTGGTTATGGCCTTAAAATAAAACAGGCCATCGAAATATGCAATACCCCTGCCACCCCGGTGTAAACCGCGTTCGATTTGTCGGCCCAAAGGCCAGCTGCATTAGGTTATACGGTAATGGGTATAGCAAAGGCAACCAACTCTTCCGCCTGTCTATGGCAGAGACTGAAGCATGGGGCATGGCTGTGGCGCCCACATTATCTGGCTGCTGCGTTGATTGTTGTTTTCAACCTGATGTCTTTGCTGGATGCCCCCACCATAATCCGGAATTCTCCGGGCTCCACCACCCGCTTACCTTCCGCATTGAACATGCTGAGCATATCGGGGGTAATACGAAACACCACCTGCCGGCTTTCGCCTTTCTTCAAGGATATACGCTGGAACCCTTTCAATTCCATCACAGGCCGTGCCAGGGTAGCTATTTCATCGCGTATATACAGTTGTATCACTTCATCGCCTTCAAGTGGTCCGGTATTGGTAACCGTGAACCTCAGGGTGGCACTTTCACCCGGCCGGATAACCGTATTCTCCAGTTGCAGATTGCTGTAGGCAAAGCGGGTATAACTCAGCCCAAAGCCAAAGGGGAACAAAGGCTCCCCGCTCAGGTTATGGTAATCATCCCCCCGACCGGTGGGCAGGTGCCAGTAGCTGAGTGGAAGCTGGGCCTCGTGTACAGGGAAGGTAATGGGCAGGCGACCAGCGGGGTTCACTTTCCCAAGCAGCACATCCGCCACTGCATGGCCACCTTCCTCGCCAGGATACCATACCATCATAACAGCATTTACTTTATTCAGCCAGCGGCTCATGGTGATGGCGCTGCCGCCCACCAGCAGCACCGTCACGGGCTTTCCGGTGGCCGCCACTGCCTCAATCAGTTCCTCCTGGTGATAATCAAGGTTCAGCAGGGCCCGGTCCTGGAATTCCCCTTCGTGGATGCCCGCCACCAGCACCACGGCATCGCTGGTCCGGGCCAGTTGCACGGCCTCCTGCTGCATTTGCTGCCAGGGATCACGCACCCCTTTGTCCCAGATCAGGCGGACGCGCGCATTGCCCACGGGCTCGCGGAATTCAACGCGTATGCGGTACGACTCCCCCTTCTTAAATGAATAAGGCTTCATGATGGTGCTGTAGCTTTTCTTTTCCCAGGCATTTACCAGCAGGCTGTCGTTTATAAACAAACGAAAGCCATCGTTCCCATCCAGGCCGATATTGAATACACCGCTGGAATCGGGCGTAAGCAGGCCAGTCCACCGCACGGCATAGAAATCGCGCGGAAGCCTTTCATCGGGGGAATAAAGCGTCCAGTGAAAATCTACCCGGCCATCGGCCCGCGTGAATACCGGTTCGCCGGCAAGATCCATGTTGTTATGGTAGGCACCCAACAGTCCGTTGTTCTTTTTACCGTTCAACTCATGCGACAGGTACCTGGCTGGTATGGTTTCCCATGCACGGTTCTTACGGGAGTAACCGGCGGCAAAAGATATACTTGTTCCGGGCAGGGCCTCCTGCAATCCCTGCAGGATATTGACGGTTCCATTGCCCGGTCCGCTGTAGCCTCCCAGCCGGCCCAGCTGTGCGTCCTCTCCTATCACGGCCAGCTTTTTAATGCCCGCCGGCTGCAAAGGCAACATGCCCTGGTTGCGCAGCAATACCATGCTTTTTGCCGCCGCCATCCGGGCCATAGACTTCTGCTGCTGCACGTTGATCAGCCTTTCAATATCCTCCACGGCCACATAGGGTTTTTCAAAGAGCCCCAATTCAAACTTGGCCCGCAGCACGCGGCCCACGGCATCGTTGAGCCGGGCACTGTCAATGCCGCCGTTGAGGAAGGGTTCTATGAATAGTTTATGGTGGTTATAGTCTGTTTGAAAGATCACATCCAGGCCGCCGTTGATGGACTGTTTTCCGCTTTCGGCGTAATCACGGCCGGTCATATGCAGCACATTGGCGCCGCCTACGGCACTGGCATCAGAAATCACGAAGCCTTTGAAGCCCTGCTCCTTGCGGAGCCAGTTAAGCAACAAAGAGGCGCTGGCACTGGAAGGCACCCCATTCACGCTGTTGTATGCGGTCATCAGGCTGCGCGAACCCGCTTGGTGTATGGCCGCTTCAAAAGGCAGCAGGTGCGTTTGCCGCAGGTACCAATCGCTCCAGTGGATGGGATAGCTGTCGCGACCGCCTTCGCCCACATTGGCAATGAAATGCTTGGGGGTGGTAACAATGCCTGACAGTTCAAAAGGACGCATGAAGGCCACGCCCATGGCAGACGTAAGAAAAGGATCTTCTCCATAGGTCTCTTCTGTTCTGCCCCAGCGCACATCGCTGGCCAGGTTGATCACCGGCGACAGGATCTGCCGTATGCCGCGACTGCGGGTTTCCAGCGCAATGGCCCGTGCCACATTGGATACGGTAGCAGTATCCCAGGTAGCTGCCAGCGCTATGGCCTGCGGAAAGGCCGTGGCCCCCTGACGCACCAGGCCATGCAGGGCTTCGTCGAAAGGAATGATGGGAATGCCAAGCCGGGTTTGGGTAACAAAATACTGTTGCAGGCGGTTGATCTTTAATGCCAGTTCCCGGGCATTGTCCGTTGCATTATACTGCAGCATTTGCCCGGCCGCATGGCCGCTGGCCCCTGCCGCACTCACCTGAAACCCGAACAACCCGTTGCGGTAGAGCGGCTCCTCTCCCGGCCGGATCTCCCCGGGTATCATAAATAACTGCCAGAACTTTTCTTCCGGCGTCATACGCTGCAGCAGGTCCTGCACCCGCTGATCTATGGGCAGTGAGGAATTTTTGTAAGGGAAATTTTCCTGGGATAATGCCAGGGCGGAACTGGCTAACAGGGCAGCAACAAGGATACAGCCACGAACGGACGTTGCATTAAGCAAGGCAGTAAAAGCAGACATACGCTAAAATTAGGCATTTGGGGCCAAGGCCCTTTAGGATCCATTACAAAAGAGCCGCGGCTTTGCATGCTCAGCCGCGGCCCTGTTTATCGGTTCGGAACAACTGTTACCAGAACATCATATACAAGGCGGCCAGGATACCGCAAATGATCAGTGAACCGGCCACAAAGCCCGGGTTTAGTTTGAACATTTTGGTATCCACTTCCAGGCCATGGGGTTCTACACCCTTCTTCTGATCGCGCAGGCTGATGATTACCATGGCTACTATGCAGATCACAAACACAAAGCCCATGCGGTCTATGAAGGGGATCTCAAAGATGCCCTGGGCATTGCGCACCGCAAAACCCGAAGCTTCCAGGAAGCCCAGGTCCATGAATCCCGGCAGAAATTTGAAGATTACGGACAACACAAAACCACCGATGGTGGCAAACAGCGCTGCATTGGAAGTGGTCTTCTTCCAGAAGAAACCCAGGATGAACATGGCAAAGATGCCGGGCGACACAAAGCCGGTATATTCCTGGATATACTGGAAGCCGCCTTTCTTATCCATGCCCAGGAAGGGGGAAATCACCACGGCCAGGATCATGGATACGATGATGGTGATCTTGCCCACATTTACCAGTTGTTTTTCGGTAGCATCCTTGTTGATCACTTTCTTGTAAACGTCGAGGGAGAAGATGGTGGCAATGCTGTTGGCTTTGCCTGCCAGTGAAGCCACCACCGCAGCGGTGAGGGCAGCAAAGGAAAGGCCCTTCAATCCAACAGGCAGCAGGTTCAGCAACACGGGATAAGCGCGGTCTGGATTGAGTTCACCATCCTGCATCATCTCTGCCTGGAAATTGCCCTCCTGGTGCAGCACAAAAGCAGCAATGCCGGGCAATACCACAATCACCGGCATGAGGAGCTTCAGGAAGGCCGCAAACATGATACCGTTGCGCGCCGTTTTGAGGTCGGCGCCCAGAGCCCGCGGGGTGATGTACTGGTTGCAGCCCCAGTAGTTGAGGTTTACGATCCACATGCCGCCAATCAGCACCGACAGGCCGGGCAAATCGAGGTAGTTGGGATTATCTGTTTTCAGGATCATGTGGAAATGATCATCGGCTTTTTCGGTCATCCATTTGAAGCCTTTTACAATGCCATTGTCACCAAAATGGGCAGCCACCAGGTCGAGGGCGAGGTAGGTGGTAACCAGGCCGCCCAGGATGAGCACCAACACCTGGATAACACTGGTATACCCTATCACCTTCATACCGCCCAGGGTAATCACCACCCCGAAAATGGCCAGCAACGCAATGCAGGTGAAGAGGTTGAGGCCCGACACGCTGCTTACGGCCAGGGCGCCGAGGTACAGGATAGAGGTAAGGTTCACTACGACATACAGCAGCAACCAGAAGATGGCCATGATCCAGGCCACGGTGCTGTTGTAGCGCGTGTGCAGGAACTGGGGCATGGTGTATATCTTGTTCTTCAGGTATACCGGAATGAAGAAGATGGCCACAATAAGGAGCGATGCGGCCGCCATCCATTCATAGGTGGCAATGGCCAGGCCCATTTTTAAACCTGAACCACTCATGCCAATGAACTGTTCGGCAGAAATATTGGAGGCGATCAGCGATGCCCCAATGGCCCACCAGGTGAGTGAACCTTCTGCCAAAAAGTAATCGTGCGAAGCGGAAACATCTGTCCGCTTTTTCTTGATGTAGATCCAGTAACCGTAGCCGGCTACAATTACAAAATAGATCAGGAATACGAGGTAGTCGTAGAGTTGAAGCGCCTGCATGGATAAGCAATTATTGAGGGGACTATATTACGAAGAAGTTGCCTGCGCAACCACGTGAATCATTCAACTAAATACACTGATTATTGTACAATATTGCCACCACCTCTATGCGGAAGTGGCTGCAGCAAACAGTACCGGCCAGGAACTGTCCTGGCCGGTATGTATGCCGTTTATTTTCCGGGTGTTACCGGAATGATCTGGTAACTGTAACGGTAGTTCTTATAT
>JALOMZ010000222.1 GCA_025455205.1 Chitinophagaceae bacterium
TGGCCTTGACCGCCTGAACGAGGTGATTGCCGGGCTGGGCGGCCACCCCGGTTTGGAAACCTATTACACCCAAAATATCAGTTATCCTTTTTCAGAGGACAAACGAGCCGGATTGCAGTTATTTTTGAAATACCTGCGGGAAATGGAGCGGGCATCCCAACAGATGCCTGTCCAGGTGGAAGCGGGCAACCGATGAACACCCGATCCATTGCCCCTCACCTTCCTCGCTGGCAACAAACACAACCAACCAACAAATACCAACCCATACCATGAACCTGATAGACAGACTCAATAAGACAGCGGCAGTCATCCGCGAATACTATAGCAAAACCCCGGAAGTAGGTATTGTACTGGGCAGTGGCCTTGGCAATTTCAAGGCCCATATGCAGGTAGAATGCGAGATCCCGTACGAAGACATTCCCCATTTTCCGGTTTCAACGGTGGAAGGCCACAGCGGCACGCTCATCTTTGGGACCATGGGGGGCAAAACCGTCGTGTGCATGGCCGGGCGTTTTCATTTCTATGAAGGGTATTCCCCCACAGATGTTGCCTTCCCGGTGCGCGTACTCAAATGGCTGGGTATTAAAACCCTGCTGCTGAGCAATGCTGCCGGTGGCATGCATGAGGATTTCAAGGTGGGCGATCTGATGATCATCCGCGACCATATCAGCCTGTTTCAGCAGAATCCGCTGGTAGGCCCCAATGAAAACCAGCTGGGACCTCGCTTCCCCGATATGAGCGAGCCTTACAGCAAGGAAATAATTGCCAGGGCAAAAGCCATTGCGGATGCCAAAGGCATTGCCGTACATGAAGGGGTATATGCCGGCGTTACCGGTCCCACCTTCGAAACGCGTGCTGAATATAAGATGCTGCATATACTTGGTGCCGATGCCGTTGGCATGAGCACGGTGCAGGAAGTAATTGTTGCCCGCCATATGGGATTGCCGGTGTTTGCCATCAGCGTAATTACCGACCTGGGCATCCGGGAGGAGCTGAACGTGATCACCCACCAGGAAGTGCTGGAAGCCGCTGCTGCCGCTGAACCGAAAATGACGGCCATCCTGATGGGATTGATTGAGCAACTCTGACCCATCCCTCAGGTCTGAAGGAATCCGCTCCATGCGCAATTCCCCCTTGTTACCCGCAAACACCAACATCCGGATACAATAAGCTTACCCTGATTTTTGAAGGCCCGATCCTCCATATGGCAATGGCGCTGGATTCCCCTGTTGGGAGTCTTGTTGCTTTGTTGGCAGGTGTCGTGGTCGCAGCTGCCCCGCAACATCCAAATGGATAACCAGGGCCGCCTGATGGGCCCCAACCAGATGAAGGGCGGCGACAGCCTGAAGCAGCGCAACAATAATGAAGACAGCATCACCATTTTCTACCGGATGTTCGACAGCAGCCGCATCGGCCGGATCGATTCTTCCGTAGGGGAGTTTACCAGCCGCTTTGCCCTGCCCAAAGACCATTTGTACATGGGCTCCCTGGGCACCTCATCGCGTTCCCTCATTTTCTCGCCCCAACTTCGTCCAGGGTTTGACCCGGGCTTCCATACCCTGGACGCCTTCACATTCAACCTGGCTGGCACGCGCATTTTTCAAACCACAAGACCGTATTCCGAGCTTGACTACATCCTGGGCAGCCGCTCAGAACAGACCATCAAACTGCTGCATACCCAGAATTTTTCTCCCACCTGGAACGGCACGTTTGAATACCGCTTCCTCAACTCACCGGGCAATTTCAAGAACAACAATGCCAGCCATTCCAACTTGCGGCTCTCCTCCGGTTTTAGCACCCGTAACCGCCGCTATTCCGGAACGGCCGTGTACATCAGCAACCGAAACCGGGCCTCACAAAATGGCGGCATCCTTTCAGATACCTTCCTCACCAGCAAGAACTCCGCCTACTACCAGCGCTTCAATATTCCCACCTGGCTGGGTGGTGATGGCGACTACGGCACCAACTTCTTTGCTACCTCGGTAAACACCGGACTGGAGTACCGCCAGCAGCAATTCTACTTCCGGCACCAGTACGATTTTGGGCAGAAAGATTCCCTGGTGAATGCCGATGACTCCTCTGTGGTGCGGATATTTTATCCCAGGTTCCGCCTGCAGCATGCCTTTTCCTACCATTCACACGAGTATGGTTTCAAGGATAATGCACTCACAGATACTTCTTCCAGCTATGCTGATGTGTACCGTACGCGGTTTGGGGTAACCAGGGTAGATTCCCTGATGCGGCGCAGCGACCGCTGGAAGGATATCACCAACGAAGCCGCCATTCTGCTCTACCCCCAGAAAACCAACCAGGACCAGTTCCTTAAAATGGGTGCCGGCTTTCAATACCTTATGGGCCGCTTTGATACGGCCACTTCCCACAACTTCAATAACCTCTACCTGCTGGGAGAATATCGTAATCGTACCCGCAACAACCGATGGGACATCAATGCCTTCGGCCGGCTCTACCTCAGCGGTCTGAATGCCGGCGATTACACAGCATCGCTGTCGCTGCAAACGCAACTGGGCAAGAAGGCGGGAACCCTGCAGCTGGGCTTCCAGAACACCAACAGAACCCCATCGTTTGTGTTTGATGAGCGAAGTGATTACATCAACCAGCGCCCGGCAGCCCTGAAACAGGAGAACTGGTCGAGGTTCAGTGGTCATTATTACCTGCCTGCCGCCAACCTGCACCTGCTGGGAAATTACTATCTGGTTTCCAATTATACATATTGGGACAGCTATACCACCTTTCAGCAGGAAGCCACCCTTACCAGTGTATTACACCTGGGTGCCGAAAAGAAATTCCGCGTGGGCAAACACTGGAACTGGTATATGGAATTGCATTTTCAGGGGGAAACCAGCGAAGCCATTAACCTGCCACCACTGTATACGCGCAACCGTATTGCCTACGAGGGCAACTTTTTTCGAAACCTCGACCTGAGCACGGGCCTGGAGGTGAGGTATTTTTTGCCCTTTACTGCGGATGATATCAGCCCCTTCAACGGGCAGTGGGTGGTGCAGGATACCACCCGCATCAGCAACCGTCCGGATATATCAGCCTACCTGCACTTCCGGATCAGGGCGTTCCGGCTGTTCACGCGCCTGGAAAACCTCAACACCCTCGACCTGACCCGCGGGTTTGCCTTCCTCAACAATAACCTGTCTGCTCCATTGCAGCCCACGCCTGGCCTGTTCTTCCGTTTGGGCATTTACTGGAGCTTTGTAAACTGATAGCCTGATTGCCACCCATGCAAAACCGCAAAAACCTGTTCAGATGGAGCGCGGTGCTGGTGCTCCTGGCCACAACGGAGTGGATCAAAGGAAATCCGGAATGGGTGGAAAAGTATTATGCCAATGGAGTGTACCCGCCACTGGGCAAGGCGATGCGCTTTTTGCTGGGCTGGATTCCCTTTAGTGTGGGTGATGTGTTGATTGGCCTGTCCATAGGTGCTGCCATCTGGTGGTTGGTCAAAGGCTTCCGCACCTGGCGTGCAGGCCGTGCCACGCGAAACGGTACCCTGGCACGTGCCGCCAATCTGCTGTATGTGCTGCTGATCGGGTATCTGCTCTTTCATTGGTTATGGGGCCTGAATTATTACCGGCTGGGTTCGGCCGCTATTTTTCAAATGAATACGGCAGAATACAGCACGGCCGATGTGGATACCCTGGTTTCGATGTTGCATAAACGTCTTACCGTTATTTGCGCCGACAGTGCAGGATTGGAAGCATTGAAAACGAATGACCGGCGCCGCCTGGGTGCAGAAGCCATGCAGGCCTGGGAGGTTGCCGCACAGCGCTATCCGTTCATGACTTTCCGGCAGCAAAGCCTCAAGCCGAATATGCTGGGTCCGCTGCAATCTTATACTGGCTATGGCGGTTACCTGTTTCCCTTTACCGGCGAGGCCCAGGTGGATTTTTATGTGCCGGCTTTCGTGCTGCCATTTACAGTATGCCATGAGATGGCCCACCAGCAAGGCTTTGGCAGCGAGAGTGAGGCCAATATGGTTGGGTTTCTGGCTGCCCGTGCCAGCAAGAACCCCCTTTTTGTATACAGCGCATACTCAGATATGCATGGTTATGCTCTAAGAGAATTGTACCGGCGCGATACCCTGCTGGCCAGTGCCTGGAAAGAGCGGATTCCCGGCATACTGGCAAAAGACCGGCGGCAATTGGCGGCATATTACCAGGAGCGCAGAAATCCCGCCCAACCGCTGCTCGACTGGGTGTACAACCGCTACCTGCTGAACACCAACCAGCCGGAGGGTATTCAATCATACAACAGGGTGGTGGCCTGGCTCATTGCTTATGGAAAGAAATACGGGTGGAATGCCATTTGATGACACTGCACTCCAAGTCATGTAGTTAACGATGGGGGGACTCACCTGGGCAAATCTGCTCCGGCAGCTGTGTCATTAGCGGGCAATATTCCCGCAGATTTCGCAGATCAATAACCGCAGATGCACGCAGATAAAACGGGAAGCCATTAGCTACACCACTACAATATCCCATTTAGCCAGAAA
>JALOMZ010000223.1 GCA_025455205.1 Chitinophagaceae bacterium
CCGGCCGGCATTCGCAGCCAGCCGCCCAGCCAGCTTGCCTGGGTGTTCAAAATAGATCTGCCATAATATACCCTATCCACATATTTTCTATATGAAAAATACTTTTCTGTTCTGCTGCATGGCGGTATTGGGCCTTTCCAACCTGATAGCACAAGACCTGATCCGCTTCACCCAGGGGCTGGCTTCTGGCAGTGCCCACCGCTATGGCCGTGATGCCGTATTCACCGATACCCTGCTGCACACCTGGCATATCAGTGGTGCCAGGCCTCCGGCGGAAGGCGTTGTTTGGTACGATGAAAATGGCATCTCCAAAAAATGGATGGCCGTGCAGGCCGACAGCAGCGGGCTTTTCAGAGACCGGCAATTGAGCAATGGCTACCTGTATCTCACCTACCGCTCAGACAAGGCCACTACCGCCATCCTCACAGTCACCGGGCACTCCATGGCCTATTTCAATGGCGCACCGCATGCCGGCGACAATTACCGCTATGGCTGGCTGCAGATACCAGTTGCCTTAAAAAAAGGTTTGAATGAACTCTATATTCGCACGGCCCGGTTTGGGGGCGTTACCGCCCGCCTGTCAGCCGCCTCCAAACAAATGCAGCTGAGCAGGCTGGATCCCACCCTGCCGCATTTGGTGAAGGGCGATACCAGTACCATGCACTGGGCCGGCATTGTGTGCCTCAACAACTCATCCAAAAACCGCCAACAGCTTACGGTTACCGCTACGGCTGCCGGGCGCTCCATCACCACGGCCTTGCCGCCTGTAATGCCCATGAGCAGCCGGAAGATACCGGTACAACTGCCTGTACCATCATCCCTGCAGGGCAACAGCACTGCTTACCTGCTCACCCTGTCTGAAGGCGGCAAGACGATCGATACACTAACCATTGCCCTGCAGCATGCGGAAGCCGGCCAGCACCAGAGCCACACCTTCATCAGTGACATAGATGGTTCGGTGCAATACTACGCTGTGGCGCCACAGGCCGGAGGCCCGGGCGCATCACCCGCCCTGTACTTCAGTGTACATGGCGCGGAGGTGGAAGCCATCTCCCAGGCCCGTGCCTACAAGCCCAAGGCGGAAGGACCTGTGGTAGCCCCCACCAACCGGCGGCCCCGCGGATTCAACTGGGAAGACTGGGGGCGGCTGGATGCACTGGAAGTACTGTCCATAGCCCGAAAACAATACCAGCCCGATCCGCAGCGGATCTACCTCACCGGCCACAGCATGGGCGGTCACGGCACCTGGTACCTGGGCACCTCATTGGCCGGTCAGTGGGCAGCTATTGCCCCCTGTGCAGGCTATCCTACCCTGGCTACCTACGGTTCCGCTGATGGCCTGATTGCACTGGAGAGCAGTTCCCCGGTTCGCCGCCAGGTGCTGCGGGCCAGCAGCCACAGCAACATACTGCCCATGGTGCAAAACCTGGCCGTGGGTGGCGTGTATATATTCCATGGCGATTCGGACCGAACCGTATCAGTAGACTATGCCCGCCAGATGCGCCGCGAACTGGCCGCCTTCCATCCCAATTTCACCTACAAGGAATACCCCGGCGGCTCCCATTGGTTTGGCGATATCAGCGTAGACTGGCCACCCCTTTTCCAATACCTGAACCTGCACCGCATACCCCAGTCTTCATCGGTACACCGGATCGATTTCTCCACGGCTTCGCCCGCCATCTCTTCGCAGCATTTCTGGACCGCCGTGTTGCAACAGGAGAAAAGCCTGCAATACAGCCGCGTTCAACTGCAGCGCGACAGCGCAGGCCGCAGGATCACCGGCACCACCAGCAATATCCTGTCCTTCAGCATCACGCCTGAAATATTCCCTGCCGGCACAAATATTAATATCACCATAGACCAGCAGCCGCTCAGCCTTACGCTGGCCGATCCGCGCCAGCCGGTTTACCTGCAGAAACAGAATGGCCGCTGGCAACTGGCGGCAGCGCCTGCCGCCGGTGAGAAAGGCCCCCTGCGCAACGGCGGCTTCAAGTCGGCCTTCCAGCACCGCATGGTGTTTGTCTACGGCACCAAAGGCAGTGCGGAAGAAAATACCTGGGCCCTCGAAAAGGCACGTTACGATGCCGAAACCTGGTATTACCGCGGCAACGGCGCCGTGGATGTGATCAGCGATGCGCAGTTTACCGAACAGCAGTATCCCAACACCGGCGTGGTACTCTACGGCAATGCCCAAACCAACAGCGCCTATCCGCTGCTGCTGGCCGGCTGCCCCGTGAGCATTGGGACCGGACTGGCCAGGATAGGCAGTAAGGAATACCGGAGCGGGGACATTGGTGCCTATTTTGTGTGGCCGCGCAAAGGGTCAAACCACGCAAGCATTGCCGTAATTGGCGGCACCGGCATCAAGGGCATGCGGGCCGCAGAAAGCAACCAATATTTCACCGGCGGCAGCGGCTTCCCCGACTTTCTGTTTTTCAACGCTTCCCTGTTCATGCAGGGCGAAAAGGGATTGCAGGCGGCAGGCTATTTCAATACCGACTGGACCCTGGGATCAGACTGGACCGAACAATAAACACAACCATATGAAATCGGGTTTCAACCTCATCGCGTGGTGCCTGGCACTGACGATGGCTTCGGCCTGCCTGCCTTCCTCCGTTTATGCGCAGGAGGCCTTCCACCTGGTGCAAAACCGGCAGGCAGCCTGCACCATTATCCTCCCTGCCAATGCCGACTCACTGGAACGGCTGGCGGCCCGTGAACTGTCGGTCTACGTACAAAAGATCACCGGAGCTGTTCTTCCCGTAACCAATGTACCCGGTGCAGCTGCAGGCGGTAGGGTGTACATTGGCAAGGCCTCGCCCCGCTACCAGGAATTGGCCGGCCACAGCTACAACGTGGTAAGCACGGCCAATAGCCTTCATGTGGCGGGCAGCAACAGCCAGCAGACACTGGAATCGGTTTATGTAATGCTGGAACAATTTGCCGGCTGCCGCTTTCTGACGCCCACCCATGAAGTGGTGCCCAGCCAGCCATCGCTCAGCATCAGCAGCCAATACCATTACACGCCATTCATCTCCACCCGCACCGTGCATGCCCGGTTGTTTTATGACTTTCCCTCCTTTGCCAGCAAACGGCGGGTAACGCAAGAGGCATTCCCCGGCTTTGCCCCCATTGCGCGCGTGCACACCTTCAACCGGCTGCTGCCTGCCAGCCAGTGGCTGACTTCTCATCCTGAATTCTATGCCTACACCAATGGCAGGCGGCAACCCACCCAGCTCTGCCTGAGCAACGACACCGTGTACCGGATGGTGCGCGACTCTGTGGCGGCCTGGTTCAAACGCTATCCGGCCTCAGACGTGATTTCCGTAAGCCAGGATGACAACACCCAGTACTGCCGCTGCGAAAGATGTGCAGCCGTGGATGCCCATGAAGAAAGCCCTGCCGGCACCATGATCCATTTCGTGAACAGGCTGGCCAGGGAGTTCCCAAACAAAACCATTGCCACGCTGGCCTACCAATACACCCGTAAAGCCCCCAAACACATCAGGCCGGAAAAGAATGTATTGGTGACCCTCTGCTCCATTGAGTGCGACCGCAGCGCCGCCATTGACCAGAAATGCCGCGACTTTGAGGCCGACCTGATCGCCTGGGGCAAGGCCGGCGCCCATGTACAGATATGGGATTATACCACCCAGTTCACCAATTTCCTCTCCCCCTTTCCCAACCTGCATACCCTGCAACCCAATATCCAGCTGTTTGCCCGCAACAACGCCCGATGGATCTTTGAACAGCACAGCCACCAGCGCAGCGAACTGTTCGAATTACGGGCCTGGCTCACCGCCCAACTGCTCTGGAATCCGGAGGCGAACTACGACAGCCTGGTGCAGCAATTCCTGCAGGGCACTTATGGGCAGGCTGCACCATACATTGCCCGTTATATTGCTGAAACAGAAAACACCATTCAGCAACACCCCGAATTCTTCCTCTTCCTCTATGGAGATCCTTCGCAGGCATTTGATACTTATCTGAATGAGCAAAGGCTTCTGCAATACCGCCAGTGGTTCGATGAGGCTGAAACCCTGGCCGCCAAAGACACGGCCTTGCTGAACCGGGTACGCCTGGCCAGGCTGGGCGCCGATTATGCCACCCTGGAATACTACCGCCGCAACAGCGGCGCCTTCCGACTGTCTGACAGTGCCGCCCTGCAAAAACTGCTGAACCGCTTCGAAAACACCTGCCGCCAAAACGGCGTAACCATGCTCAATGAAATGGGACTGCCTGTAGATGAATACCTGGCCGCCTACAAAGACCTCACGCGGAATGCCAGCCGCCAGAGCCTCGCTTCCGGCAAGCCGGTTCAACTGCTGACCAAGCCCAAAAAGTATGCCGGCGAAAATCCGCAGGCTCTTACCGATGGGGTATTTGGCGGCTGGAGCTTTTATGCCAACTGGCTGGGATTTGAAGGCAATGATATGGAGGCGGTAATAGACCTGCAAACCAGCCAGCCGATAGGGTCGGTATCCGTCAATTTCCTGCAGGTGGTGAACCACCTGGTGTT
>JALOMZ010000224.1 GCA_025455205.1 Chitinophagaceae bacterium
CGTTGGTGTTTTCACCAACGACTCCTGACTTTCAAGTGATGAATTTTTTCAGAACCGGGTGCTGTTGGTGATAACACCAACAGTGGCGGCGAGAGCCCCCTATTGCCTATTGCCCTTTTCCATTTTCACATTATGCCATTTTCAAATTTTCACATTTGCATCGCTTCCCATAACACTTCCACCGGGTGCAGGGCCTTGCGGCCGGTGCCGTCTTTCACCTGGTGGCGACAGGATGTGCCGGGTGCAGCAATGATCACGTCGCTGTCTGCTTCGCGAACAGCGGGAAAGAGTACCAGTTCGCCGATCCTCATGCTCAGCTCGTAATGTTCCTTCTCATAACCAAAGCTGCCCGCCATACCGCAGCATCCGCTGGGAATGGTTTGCACCGTATAATTGGCCGGTAGGGAAAGTATCTTCACCGTGGGCGCTACAGAAGCCACAGCTTTCTGCTGGCAGTGACCATGCAACTTGATCTTTCTGGGCGCTGCCGTGAACTGCTCAGGACGGATATTACCCTTATCTGCTTCCCGGGCCAGGAATTCATCGATCATCAGGGCGTTGGATGCCAGGGCGCGCGCAGCTTCCAGGTTTTCATCAGTAGCCAGATCGGGGTATTCATCGCGGAAAGCCAGTATGGCCGAGGGTTCAATGCCAATGAGCGGCGTTGCTTCGCTGATCAGTGGCGATAGCATTTCGATGTTGCGGTTGGCTATCTCCTTTGCCTTGCGCAGCAGTCCCTTGCTGAGCCAGGTTCTGCCGCTTTCCAGGTGATCCGGTATGATCACGGTGTAACCCAGCCGCTCCAGCAATTCCACTGCCTTGATGCCAATATGGGTATCGTTGTAGTTGGTGAATTCGTCGGCAAAGAGGAAAACAGTTTGAGGTTTGAGGTTTGATGTTTGATGTTCTTGCGTCTTCCCCGCTTCCGGTCTTTCGGTCTTTCGGTCTTCCGGTCTTTCGGACTTCCGGACTTCCCTCCTCTTATACCATCCCCGCAATGTCTGCTTCTGCAATGTGGGCATACTGCGGAGCGCTTTTGGTGAAGTTGGCAATCAGCCGGCTGCGCAGGGGTACGCCATTGGCATCGTAGTAATGCTGCAGGAATTCAGCCTTCAGCTTGGCCACATCCACGTTGCTGGGGCATTCGCCCTTGCAGCCCTTGCAGCTCAGGCAGAGGTCCATCACCTCCTTGATCTCTGCATGGTCAAAGCGATTCACCTTGTGGCTGTGGGTCAGAAATTCGCGGAGGATATTGGCCCGGGCGCGGGTGGTATCCTTTTCATTGCGCGTAGCCATGTAAGAGGGGCACATGGTGCCACCGCTCAGGTGCGTTTTGCGGCAGTCGCCGCTGCCGTTGCACTGCTCGGCATGCTGCAGGATATCCTGGTTGTGGTACCGGAAGATGGTGTTGAAGGTGGGCGTTTGCTGCCCGGGTTCGTAGCGCAGCATGCTGTTCATGCTGGGCGTATCCACGATCTTATTGGGGTTGAAGATGTTTTTCGGATCCCAGGTGTATTTTATCTGGCGCAGCAGCTCGTAATTCTTCGGCCCTATCATCTGCGGAATGAATTCGCCGCGCAGCCTGCCATCACCGTGTTCGCCGCTGAGCGACCCATTGTATTTCTTCACCAGGGTGGCAATCTCCTCGGCGATCACACGAAACATGCGGTTGCCTTCTTCCGTTTTCAGGTTGAGGATGGGCCGCAGGTGCAGTTCCCCGCTGCCTGCATGGGCATAGTGTACACTATAGAGACCGTGCTTCTGCAATATTTCGTTGAAGTCGCGGATATAGGCCGGCAGGTCGTTTACATCCACGGCCGTGTCCTCAATCACGGGCACGGCTTTATCATCGCCGGGCAGGTTGCCCAATAGACCAAGGCCTGCCTTGCGCAGGGTCCATATTTTCTTGCAGTCGTCGCCATACAATACGGGGAAATGATAACCCAGTCCGGCCGCCCGCATTTCTGCTTCCACCTGCCGGCAGATATCGGCAATCTCTTCGCGGGTTTCGCGGGCATATTCTATCACCAGTATGGCACCGGGATCGCCCTGCACAAAGAAGCGGTTCTTGCGTTGCTCAATATTGTCCTTGGTGCATTCCAGGATGTAATGGTCTATGAGTTCGCTGGCGCTGGGTTTGTACTTCAGGGCAATGAGGTTGGCGCGCAGGCTTTCGTCGATCGTGTTGAAATGCACGCAGAGCAGGCCGCTTTCTCTGGGCGGCAGTTCATTTACATGCAGTTTGATCTCGGTGATGAAGCAGAGGGTGCCTTCGCTGCCGGCAATCAGGGAGCAGAAGTTGAAATCGGGTCCGCCGGCGTTAAATGGCGCCGTTTCCACCAGCAGGTCTATGGCATAGCCTGTATTGCGGCGCTCGACTGATGGCTTGGGAAACTGCCGGCGAATCTCTTCCTGGTTGCTTTCCACGCTCAGGATGCTGCGGATCTGGCGGTACACCTTGCCTTCCAGGGTGTCCAGCTCACATTTGGCATGGAATTCATCGGGGCTGAGGGCCTTGAACACCACTTTGCTGCCGTCGCTCAGCAGGGCCTGCACTTCCAGCAGGTGATCGCGGGTGCTTCCGTACACCACGCTGTTGCTGCCGCAGCTGTTGTTGCCCACCATGCCGCCGATCATGGCGCGGTTGGCGGTGCTGGTTTCGGGGCCGAAGAAAAGTCCGTGGGGTTTGAGAAACAGGTTCAATTCATCCCGTATCACGCCCGGCTCCACCCGTACCCATCCTTCTTCTTTGTTGAGTTCCAGGATGCGGGTGAAATGCCGGCCCACATCCACCACAATGCCATTGCCCACCACCTGTCCGGCCAGCGAAGTGCCGGCGGTACGCGGAATGAGGGAGGTATGGTGCTCCTGCGCAAAACGGATGAGCGCCTGTATATCGTTCCTGGTTTTGGGAATGGCTACCGCCAGCGGCATTTCGCGGTAGGCCGACGCATCCGTGGCATAGAGGATGCGCATGGTATCATCAAAAAACAGATCGCCTTCCAACTGAGCGGCTAACTGCTGCAGGTGCTCTTTCATCATTCTGGTTTGGACAGTTGCCGGCAAGCACCAACAAATGTAGGGCCTTCGCCGCAGTGTTGGCGCAGGGCTCACCCGGTGGCTGCCGCCGGACCGCAGTGTCTGCCAGCATTATTGCCTCACCGCATCAGAAGCGGAAACCCAGGTGAATGATATAGCGGTACCCGGCATTCCAGATATTGAAGTTGCCCTTGGAATCTATAGTAGCGTCTTCCAGCGTGTAATCCATGCCCGGGAACTTCTCCGTGATCAATTCTTTTACGGCATTCAGCAGCTTTTCCTTTTGCTCAGGCGTCAGGTTGCTGGCCAGGGCTGTATTCAGCTTGTAATTGGCAACGCCGGGTCCTATCATCACCAGGTCTATGGTGAACCGCTTGCCCAGGGCAAACTGGTAGCCCACCTCCGCACCAATGGTATGGATTTCAATCTTGGTTCCTGCTGATGCGGTACTGGTACCCGCTGATTCCTCCAGCTTCCATTCTGAATCGCGGTTAAAGCGATTGTAAGAGTAGAAAGGCCCGATGTACACCCCGCGGGGGGCGCCGTACTTGTTTTCCTTTTTCAGGTAAAAGCGGTAGTCGAGCGAAAAATTGATACCTGTGTTGTTGCTGGTGCCTTCAAGAGTGGCATCATCGGTACTGAAATCAACGATTTTCGGCAATGAAGCCTGACCAAAGTTCATAGACATGGTTTGGTTAGGCTTTATTACCCGCTCATAGCCAAATACGATATAATCGAAGCCAAACAGCAATGGCCCCGACAGGTTGTAGCGAATCACATTCTTGAATTGCTTCGGCGCCTTGGTGGAATCAGCGGCCACCTGGGAAAAGGCCGGCATGCCCGCTGCAACAACGATCAGGGAAGCCAGGATATAGCGAAGGGTTTTCATACAAATGGGCATTTGGTATAAAGGAAGGGCAGCCAGCCGATAATTTCTATGATAAAAGGCATGGTTTTACCTACCCGTTACGGTAAAAGCTACGGCAAAGACATTTTCACATAATCATACAAACCCGGCCCCACGGAAAAGGGCGTATTCCCATACTTTTGGAGGAGCTATTCTTTGCTTTCAACATATCAAACAATGTTTATATGAAAAAGACTCTCCCTCTTTGGATCGCCGCAGGGGCATTATCCCTCTCCGCCTGCGTAAGCAGCAAGAAGTTCAAGCAGAAAGAAGAAGACTACACCGTACTGAACAACAAATACACGCAGCTGCAGGAAGACCTGAAGAACTGCGAAAAGGACCTGGTGAAGGCCAGCAACTTCCTGCAGACGGCGGAGAATAATAATGCCAACCTGAAGGAACAGCTGAAGAACATGAAAGATCAGCAGAGCAACCTGCAGCAAACCAATACCATGGTGCTGGGCCGGCTGGAAGACATGAGCGTGCTCAGCAGCAAGCAGGCCGAGAGCGTGCAGCAAAGCCTGGCCAAGCTGGCTGAACGCGACGCCTATATCAAGGATCTGCAGAGCGCCATGGCGCGCAAGGATAGCCTGAACATGGCCCTGGTGATGAACCTGAAGGGCTCCCTGGGCAATGTGGCCGACGACGACATCAATATTGAAGTAGAGAAGGGCGTGGTATACATCAACATCAGCGACAAGCTGCTCTTTGCCACTGGCAGTTATGAAGTGAGTCCCAGCGCCATGGCGGTGCTCGGCAAAGTAGCCACCGTGCTGAAGAACCAGCCCAATATTGAGTTTTTGGTGGAAGGTCATACCGACAATGTGCCCATCCGCGGCGGGGCTCTGCGCGACAACTGGGACCTCAGCGTGCTGCGGGCTGCCAGTGTGGTGCGCATCCTGCAAACCAAATATGGCCTCGATCCCAAGCGCATGACCGCCGGCGGACGTGGCGAGTATACGCCCGTTACCAGCAACAGCACCGCCACCGGCCGGGCCGCCAACCGCCGCACCCGCATTGTAGTGCTGCCTGAGCTGGACCAGTTCTTCCAGCTGCTCACGCCCAATACCACGGCGGAGAAGCCCGCGAAATAAGAAACACGATGTATTTGATATAAAAGCCATCCATAACAGGATGGCTTTTTTTGTGGTGCTGCGCTTCATTCTCCCGCCTCGGTTCGTGTCTCCACGAACTGAAATACCACCCACCATCGAAGACGCCGCTGTTGATGCCAGGTGTTCGCACAGCGGCACCTGGAAGCTACAATGGTGGCCGGTCTCCGACCGGAATACTTGACAGTCTCCCCCGGTGGCGAGGATGCCGAAGTGGCAACGACAGAGCATTCTTCGTTTAGCCGTCTGACGGCGGGAACCGGTGCTGACGGCACCACTTCAACAGGGGCTGACCAAAAAGGGGTTGTTTATATTAAGTAGGTGTTGATAAAAACGAATGACCCACTCCGCAGGGAGTGGGTTCACCGTG
>JALOMZ010000225.1 GCA_025455205.1 Chitinophagaceae bacterium
AGGCAATAGGCAATAGGTGAATGAGTCAATAAGTGAATGCAGTATGCAATTTGCAGGTGTTGTGTTGGCGGGTACAAAGGAAATGGCACCGTAGCCATGAAGAAATGCGGCACAGAAGGCAAGTCGCGTAAAATGAACCGTCCTGCACAACGAACCACAAACCAAAAACATAAATGGCAATAGGCAATTAGGAATTGGGAGTGTTGCGCTTAATGCAGGTGGCGGAATATGAGCCGGCCAGCATGGAGAACATCAAACATCAAACATCAAACATCAAACATCAAACATCAAACAAAATTCGGCGGTAATAGAATCAAACCAACCCAATATGCTCAAAGTATACGGAATACCCAACTGCAATACGGTAAAAAAGGCCCTCGACTGGCTGAAGGAAAACAGCGTTCCTTACGAGTTCCATGATTTCAAAAAGCAAGGCGTTACCAAAGCACTGCTGGAAGCCTGGGCTAAGCAGGTGGGTACGGAAGCACTGGTGAACAAACGCGGCACCACCTGGCGCACTTTTGCGCCGGAACAGCAGGCAACAGCGGCTACCAAAGCGGGAGCCATTGCACTGATGATGGAAAAGCCTTCCGTTATCAAGCGTCCCATTGTGGAGAATAACGGTACTGTGCTGGCGCTTGGCTTTGATGCTGCTGATTATGCCGGAAAAATAAAAGGCTGAGGGAATCCCCCCAGCCGATAGATTAATTTGAAATTGAACCCTGGCGAATTTTTACAGCTTCCCTTCCAGGTCACCGAATTTTTCGGCTGCCTGTTTGGCGAAGCCCTCAATCTTTTCGCCCATTTGACCAGGTATGATGTCAGATATCTTGTCGAGCATGCTGCCTTCTTCTTTGGCTCCGCCGGCATCAGCTATGCCCAGTACATTGTCTACGGCACCGGCCAGCATGGGGAATTTTTCGGACACAAAATTCTTTAAAACGCCGATGGTTTTTGCGGCCTGCTCCTGGCTCAATCCTGCTTCTGCCACCAGTTTGTTGATCAGTTCTGTCATGGTATTGTGTTTTAAAGTGAATGAATACCGGGCAATAAAGAAACACCAACTGCCTTGAAATTCCAATTAAAAAGCCCCGCTGTTGCGGGGCTATAAGTTATCTTATTGTAAGCGGCTATCATCAGGCCACTTTCAGTTTGCTCATCTTGCTGTTGTCGAATTTCTCGCGGGCATATTCCAGCGTCACGTCGAAAGACTTTTCCTTCATGCTGGGCAGTTCGTACATGGCATCGGTGAGTATCTGCTCGCAGATGCTGCGGAGGCCGCGGGCACCCAGCTTGAAATCCATGGCTTTCTGTACAATATAGTCGAACACTTCGGGCTCAAAGCTGAGGGCGATGCCTTCCAGTTCAAACAGCTTGGTATACTGCCGAACCAGGGAGTTCTTCGGTTCGGTGAGGATGCTGCGCAGGGTTTCTGCATCCAGCGGATCGAGGTGGGTAACCACCGGCAGGCGGCCCAGCAGCTCGGGGATGAGGCCAAAGCCCTTGAGGTCCTGGGCATTAATGAACTGCAGCAGGTTCTTCTTCTGGTATTCCTGCAGTTCCTTGTTGACGTTGAAGCCGATGGCATTGGTGTTCACGCGGCGCGCGATGATCTTGTCGATACCGTCGAAGGCGCCGCCGGCAATGAAGAGGATGTTCTGGGTGTTCACCTTGATCATCTTCTGCTCGGGGTGCTTGCGGCCGCCTTGCGGGGGTACCAGCACTTCGGTGCCTTCCAGCATTTTCAGCAGGCCCTGCTGCACGCCCTCGCCGCTCACGTCGCGGGTGATGCTGGGGTTATCACCCTTGCGGGCAATCTTGTCGATCTCGTCGATGTAAACAATACCACGTTCGGCAGCCTGCACGTCGTAGTCGCAGTTCTGCAGCAGGCGGGTGAGCATGCTCTCCACGTCTTCGCCCACGTAGCCGGCCTCCGTGAACACGGTGGCGTCCACAATGGCAAAGGGCACATTCAGCAGGCGGGCAATGGTCTTGGCCAGCAGGGTTTTGCCGGTGCCGGTTTCGCCCACCAGGATGATGTTGCTTTTTTCGATCTCCACCTCATCGGTACTCACTTTCTGGGTGAGGCGCTTGTAGTGGTTGTATACCGCCACGCTGAGGATCTTCTTGGCATCGTCCTGGCCAATTACATACTGGTCCAGAAACTGCTTGATCTCCTTGGGCTTCTTTACGTTCAGCTTGAAGGCGCCGGGCGCGGTGAAGCGGTGGCTTTGCAGGGCTACTTCCTGCTCCACGATTTCGCGGGCGCTGTCTACGCACTGGTCGCAGATGTGCACATTGTCCTGGCCGGCGATGAGGATCTTCACTTCATCGCGGCTCTTGCCACAAAAGGAACAATGCAGAATTGACTTGGCCATATGGTTGTTATAGGATGCCAAAGCCCTGATTGAACAGGGCTTTGAGGCAGGCAAAGGTAAAAATTAGTATCCGTAGCTGCAAATACGGGGCGTTAAAGGTTTTGGCGCCCTGTCATGACCGGATTTGCAGGCAGCTGATTTCAGGCAGGACTCCCGCAGTTTGGGGAAGTTTCCTGGATGGGCTGACGTTACAGCTCGTGGATCCGCAGATTTACCATCCAGGCATCTGCCAGGACCATCTTGTCGGAATCCCAGGTGTTGGTTTTTACCAGGTGAACCTGCAGCGTCATCCTTTCAAAGGAGTCGGGATAGCGGTCGGCGCCGTCGAAATGCACCCAGGCATGCACTGTAACCAGGCTGCGGGTTTGTTCCGGCATTTCGGCCCATCCGCAACAGGCATTGGCGGGCATGTTGCTGATCTCCTGCACCAGGGCATCGAAGGCTTTTCGGGCTGCGTCCTGGCTGGCATATTTGCCTTTGGTAGCTACAAACTGCGCTTTTTTCCCATCTCCCGACAGTATGGTGCCTCCATCCTCAAAGCCAGGCAGCTGCCACTTGCTGCGATAGGCCTTCGACGAAAGAACCAGTTTCACCTCTTTGTCTATTTCTTTGCCCTTGGCGTTGCGGAAGTCTTCCGGGTAATCCTGCAGCAACCTGTTCAACACAGACCAGAAGGCTGCGGAGCCATTTGTGCTGCTGCCCGTTTTTTTGAAAGTGAGCGAGGCATAGGAGTCTGGCTTTACGCTGTCGCTGGTCATCGCTACACCCAGCCGGTCCCACACCATGTAAAAATTGTTGCTGCTTTTCCAGCCTGGGGGTAAGTGGGTATTACGTGCGGCAGGCACCCATAGCAATACATAGCGGCTGTTGAGGGTGGAAACCATCCACATGTTCATGCGGCCGATGTTTTCCTTGCCGGCGGCTGACTGCCGGCTGGTTTCGCTGGCCAGGCGTTCGGGCCATGCCGATGGTGTGCTGGTTTGCCGCATGACCTCATACTCTGCCTCCCCTAACTGCTTCCGGAGCCTGTCTGCCAGCTTCGGGTCCTGGTCAAAATTGAAATAGGGTACCGACCATCCCGGCCGGCTGATCTTTACCGGTTTGGCATTGCCCTGGCCGAGGAGAACAGCGCGGGGCATAAACAGCAGGCAAAGGAATGTGGCAATGGTGATCAGGCGGTGCATACAGGAAACGGCTTGATTCAAATAACACGAACCTAAAGATGCAAAATAGCATCATACAAAACACCCTGAAACCCTGCATGCCTGGTCGCAAGCCCTGCTACATGATGCCGGCCTGCTCGCGGGCCATAAAAAATCCCGGAACGCCCATTGGTGGGAATCGTTCCGGGATGGCTCCCTAATGTGGTATCTATGCTCAGATCTTTTCGAGCACGGCGTCCACAATACCATAGGCCACGCTTTCCTGGGCGTCCATCCAGTAGTCGCGGTCGAAGTCCTTCATCACCTTGTCTACCGTCTGGCCGCAGTTTTTGGCCAGGATCTCGGCGCCCATGAGCTTGGTTTTGCGGATCTGCTCGGCCATGATCTCCAGGTCGGCGCTGGTGCCGCGTCCGCCGCCGCTGGGCTGGTGGATCATCACTTCGCCATGGGGGAAGATGTAGCGCTTGCCCTTGAAGCCGCCGCTGAGCAGGATGCTGCCCATGCTGGCTGCCATGCCCATGCACACGGTGCTCACGGGGCTGCTGATCATCTGCATGGTATCGTAAATGACCATACCGGCTGTTACCAGACCGCCGGGACTGTTGATGTAGAAAGTGATCTCCTTGCCCGGATCAATGGCGTCGAGGTAGAGCAGGCGGCTGGTGATGTCCTTGGCGCTCTTGTCGTCTACCACGCCCCAGAGGAACACCTTGCGTTGCTCAATGAATTTCTTGTCGAACTGCCAGCCGCTCATCATCTTCTCCATCGGCATTTCGATGGCTGGGGTGGCGGGAGCTTCGGGTTCTTCCTCGTCGTAGCGGAAGGGCTTGTTGCGGAAATTATGCTGATTCATGATCTGTTTGATGTTTGATGTTTGAAGTTCGATGCCTGCCATCCGACAGGTTTTTGGTTGGGCGGTGCAC
>JALOMZ010000226.1 GCA_025455205.1 Chitinophagaceae bacterium
CAGCTTCACCAATTGGGCGGCAATTACATCGGGAGGTACCAGTGAGGCCAGCAAGGGGATGAGGGCCATCCAGGCAACGACGCCGCCGGCCACCAGCACGCCGCTGATCTTAGGACCAATGATATAGCCTACGCCCATGTATTCAGGCGTTATTTCGCCGCTCACCCGGGCAGAAGGAAAATATTTGTTTATCTGCCGGGTCATGAAGAACGGCGTTTCTGCAATCACGTGCAGCAGTTTCTGCAGGAAGGCATAGGCAAAGGCGAAGCCCAGGCCCAGGAAGGCGGTGCGGGCAAAGTCGCCGCCCTTTTCCCCGGCCTTCAGTACGCTGGCACAGGCGGTTCCTTCAGGGTAAGGCAGTACGCCATGTTCCTTTACGATCAGCGATCGGCGCAGGGGGATCATCATAAAGGTGCCCAGCATGCCGCCGAAAATGGCCAGGGTGAGAATGGTGATGTAGTTAAAGAACTCCTTGCTTTCCGGGTCGCTCAGGAAGAGGAAGCCTGGTAGCGTAAACACCACGCCGGCGGCAATGCTTTCGCCTGCGCTGCCCGTTGTCTGGATGATGTTGTTTTCCAGGATGGTGGTGCGCAGCAGCTTGCGGCCAAGGGTGATGGCAATAACGGCAATGGGGATGGAGGCGCTCACGGTGAGGCCGGCCTTGAGGGCCAGGTACACGGTGCTGGCGCCGAAGATGATGCCAAACAACGCGCCCATGAGCACGCTCTTGAGGGTGAATTCAGGTATGCGTGCCTCGTCGGGCACAAAGGGCTGGAAGGTAGGGTTGCTCATACAGCAATAGTTGGTTAACCCTTGAAAGATAGTTAATAAGAAAAGGCCACTGCATCTTCATGCAATGGCCTTTTGAAAAAAATATGGATCAGGTTATTTCACCCCGCGCATCATCTTCTTCAGGATGGGCGAGATGGCCAGCATAACGAGGCCGCCAGCCAGCGAGGTAATGATGAGGAAGAGGAAGAGGTTCATTTCAAACTTGTGCAGCAGGCTCTCCAGAATACCTGCCATATAGTTGGCCAGGGCAATGCTGGTGAACCAGAGGCCCATCATGAGCGATACGATCTTGGGGGGTGAGAGTTTGGTGATCATGCTCAGGCCAATGGGAGAGAGGAAGAGCTCGCCCACGGTATGCAGCACATATACCGCCACCAGCCACAGCGGGCTTACCAGGTTACCACCGGCAGCGTTCTGGCTGGCCAGGTACATCACCACAAAGCCCAGGCCCAGCAGCAGCAGGCCGAAGCCGAATTTGGCCGGGATATTGGGGTTCTTATTGCGCCTGCTGAGGTAGATCCACAGGGCGGCAAATACCGGCGCCAGGGTGAAGATGGCAAAGGCATTTATGCTTTGGAACCAGGTGGTGGGAATGGTAAATGAGCCAATTGCCCGGTTGGTGTTTTCTTCGGCAAAGAGGTTGAAGGTGCCGCCGGCCTGCTCAAAGCCGGCCCAGAAGAATACATTGAAGAAAGACAGCACCAGGATCACGCCCACCCGGCTCCACTGGTCGCCGCCCTTGGTATTGGTGCCAATGATATAGATCACGGCCAGGGCGCCTACCAGGAAGATGCCGTTGGTGACCATATTGTAGGTGCTGTCGGTCATGCTGCCAAACATGGCCAGCATGCCATACACCAGGCCGGCTACGGCGGCTACCCATACCAGTATTTCCAGGTGGTCTTTGCCGGTGAGATGCGTGGCGCTCTTGTCGCGGGCGGGGGGCATGCCTACATTGGTCAGCAGTTTCTGCGTGCTCATGAAGATCACGAGGCCCAGCAGCATGCCAATGCCGGAGGCGGTGAAGCCATATTGCCATCCATAGATCTCACCCAAGGAGCCGGCAATGAGCGGAGCCAGGAAGGCACCGAGGTTGATGCCCATATAGAAGAGGGTGAAACCGCTGTCGCGGCGGATATCGTTCTCTTCATAGAGGCCCCCTACCATGGTGGAGATATTGGGCTTGAAGAAGCCGTTGCCGGCAATGAGCAGGCCCAGGCCCAGGTTGAGGAGCCACTGGCGGCCATCGGTAACCGTTTCGGCACCCGGGGTGCCCACGCTCAGGGCCAGGGTGAAGTTGCCTACAGCCATGAGGAGGCCACCAATGTATACCGACTTGCGCTGTCCCAGCAGCTTATCGGCCAGGATGCCGCCGGCAATGGGCGTGAGGTAAACCAGGCCGGTGAAAATGGCGTAGATCTCCAGTGCGCTGGCCCGTTCCAGGCCAAAGCCACCCTTGAGGGCCGTGGAAGTGAGGTACAATACCAGCAGCGCCCGCATACCGTAGTAGCTGAAGCGCTCCCACATTTCGGTGAAGAACAAGGAGTACAATCCCGCAGGATGTTTGGTGGATTTCACCTCACTCATATGGCAAAGTTTTGTTGATGAAAAATAGAATGCGGAAAAATAGGTGTTTTTGATGCACCCGGTACAAGAAATGGACAATTTTGCAGCCCAATCATTAACAACAGCTCCATCACTATGAATATCCTTCTCCTCGGTTCCGGTGGCCGCGAACATGCGTTGGCCTGGAAGATCAGCCAGAGTCCCCTCTGCCGGCAATTATATATCGCTCCCGGCAATGGTGGCACCGGACAATGCGGCACCAATGTAAACATCGGGGTGAATGACTTTGCCGCCCTGGAGCAGTTTGTGCAGGAGAAGGCCATAGACCTCGTGTTGGTGGGTCCCGAAGACCCGCTGGTGCATGGGGTGTATGATTACTTCACGGCCAAAGGCATTGCGGTGATAGGCCCCTCCAAAGAAGCTGCGCAGCTGGAAGGCAGCAAGGCCTTCAGTAAGAAATTCATGCAACGCCAGGGTATTCCCACAGCAGCTTATGCTGAGTTTACGGCAGAAAACTATGAAGCAGGCCAGGCCTACCTGGCGCAGCACAGCCTGCCTATTGTGCTCAAGGCCGATGGACTGGCGGCTGGCAAGGGCGTGGTAATCTGCACCACCCACGAAGAAGCCCGCGATGTATTTGCCGACATGATCCTGAACCGGCAGTTTGGCGAAGCCAGCAGCCGCGTGGTGGTGGAGCAGTTCCTCAGCGGCATTGAGATCAGCGTGTTTGTACTCACCGATGGTAAGGATTACAAAATCATTGGCCATGCCAAGGATTACAAGCGGATTGGCGAAGGTGATACGGGCCTGAATACGGGCGGCATGGGTTGTGTGAGCCCCGTGCCCTTTGCGGATGCAGCATTCATGCAGAAGGTGGAAGATCGTATTATAAGGCCTACCATCGGGGGACTGTATGCAGAAGGACTGGTGTACAAGGGTTTTGTGTTCTTTGGACTCATCAATGTGGGAGGCGAACCATATGTGATTGAGTACAACTGCCGCATGGGCGATCCTGAAACGGAAGTGGTGATGCCCAGGCTGAAGACCGACCTGGTGGAAATGTTTGTGCAACTGAATAAGGGTGAGCTGCATGCGGTGCAGGTAGATATTGACCACCGGGCCGCTGCCACGGTGATGGCGGTGAGTGGCGGATACCCGGGTGACTATGAGAAGGGCAAGGCGATGACCCTGCCTGCAGCGTTGCCCGCCAATGTGATGCTGTTTCATGCCGGAACGCGGCTGGATGATACCGGGGCCCTGCTCACCAATGGTGGACGGGTAATCACGGCCACAGCCCTGGCACCCACCATACAGGAAGCGGCGGCCAGCGCCAAGGCCGTGGTGGAGCAGGTGCAGTTCGAAGGACGGTATTACCGCCGGGATATCGGGTATGAGTTTGAATAATGGAAAGCCCGGCAACTGTTGCGGCAAACGCAGCACCTCTTTGGGGAACTGAAGGCGTGATTTCAATAATCAAAAAATCCTGAGCGCGCATTAGCAGCCGCTCAGGATTTTTTTTATGTTACACCCGGCCATGACCGAAGGCGCCGAGCGTGGTTCATTTGATCTGTTGCAGGATAAGCTCAATGGCCTTGTCGAGTTGCGGATCGCGGCCCTGGAGCTTGTCGTCAAACTGGTTCAGCACCTTTACATCGGGCTGCACCCCGCTGAATTCAATGTCCTTTCCATCCAGCGTATAGCATCCCCAGCTGGGCAGGCGCAGCGAACTGCCATCCACCAGGCTGGTACCGGTGGTGAAAATGATCCAGCGGTAGGTTTCATTGCCCACAATAGTGCCCAGTTTGAGTGCTTTGAAGCCGGCAGCTGTCATCTCCGCATCGCTCAGGCTTTGCTCGTTGATCAGCAAAATGATGGGCTTGTCGGCCGGTGCAAAATTACTCTGACCGGTAAGGGAGCCGTTGCGGTATTTCCAGCGCAGGTAAGTCTTCTGGCTCAGGTAGCGCAGTACTTCATCGTGCACATTGCCGCCGGTATTGTAGCGGAGGTCCAGTATTAGCGCCTCTTTCCGGTAAAAATCTCGGGCCATATCGGTGAGGAAGCTCTCGAGCTCCGGCATGCCCATATTCTTCATGTGCGTGTA